>NZ_JAILQF010000150.1 GCF_024699075.1 Butyrivibrio sp. | reverse complement strand
GAAGAATGACATTACACCTATGGCCTTTTCGCCAAGAGTTGTCTGTAGTAATTCCATAAAGCGGACTTCGAAATCAAAGTAAAAGCTATTACCTGTTATGGTATCCATTACCTTCCTCCCTGTATAGAATATCTGAGGCTTTTAAGAGACGATTTACTTCTTTAGGGCTATTATTTTCTAATTGACTGTCTGTTTTTGGATAGCTGTTTAATCTTTTTCTGTTGTCAGTTTTCATCTGACTATTTATTTTAGAACGGCTACTTATAGCTTGTCTGTTATTATCTTCTAGTTGATTATTTTGTTCATTTGATTTTGAATAGCTGTTCGTTCTTGGATGATTATCATAGTCTTTCGGATGATGTCTTCTTTTTTGGCTATTATTTACAGGTCTGTTATTTACATGGTGAGGATTATTCCCTGCTTGATGTGTTCCTACGAATGAGTTATCTTCCATGCCTTCATCGTCAATGCCGTTATCCGGTATTTTTACTGCCTTGTATATAAGTAATCCTATATTCAGAATAAAAACACAGATCAGCATGAACAGATGTACATAATAGATATCGACGATATAGTAGTTTCTCTCAAGGAAATATCCCTGGCCAAATCCAAACATACATAAAAGAGCAGTAAGAATAAGGCACATAATAAGATATGGAAGATTGATAAATACATTCTTTATATTGACCCAAAAGTCTTCAAAAGAAGCATCAAAATATATGAATCGTCCAACCATCAGTCCTAAATAGTACATCATTACAGGTCCGTACTGGCTGCTGTCACCAATCATATTAAGATATATCAAAATGATGATGACATAGAACATTCCAAGCATTCGCATGGTTGCCTTTTCGCTTTTATCAAGCTCTTTTAACGGAATAATAAAGCTATCAAGGACAGTATTAAGAACGCAGGATATTAATATCAAAAGAAGGAGGATAAAATCCTTACCTTCCGTCCAAAGCCCGATGAAATTTGAGAGCGCGGCATCTGAATGTCCCTGACCTGCGGAATATAAAGAGTTTATATGATTTATTACTACGTAGGCAACTGAAAAAGACATAACAGAGGTGCCTGAAATTATCATCTCAAATAGTCTATGCAACCTGTGGAAAAGCTTGTGATTGTCGGAATCAGTTGCGCTTTTACCAATTTCCAGCCTGAATACAAGCTTTTGGATCATGATTACCAAAAGAGAGTATATGGTGATTCCAATAAATGTAATTATAAAGAAAAGAAATTTCTGACCTATTGTAAAATCCGGATTAGTATAAGCTTCAAATGTCATGTCATTAACCTCCATTAACCATGATACATATTTGGATGGCTTCCTGCAATGTAGACTATGAACCTTAAATTAAACTGTAGTTAACTTTGCGTATATTAAGCCTTATTGACGAGTATATTTCATGGTTATATAATTCCAATATGCAGACAAGGGCGCCTGATAGTGCTTTTGTCTGCATTTTTTTATAAATCCCAAACACCCAAAAATAAAATGGAAGTTTGAGTAAAAATGTAGTCAGAAACCTCATTAGTTTTAGATGATGGTCAGTTCACATCTATATATGAATGAAAATATGGAGAAGTAATGAAAAACAAACTTATAAAAACAGGTGCTGCTGTGCCTTCTGTGAAGGTTGCAGATGTAAGCTATAACACAGATAAGATAATTGAGATCATAAGAGATTATAAAGAACTGGGAGTAATAGTTTTTCCAGAGCTTTGTATCACAGGTTATACCTGCGCTGATCTGTTTGGGAGTGATCTTCTTTTAGATGAAGCAGAAGATGCTATGTTCAGGATTGCAGATGTGACAAAAGATATACCTGGCCTTTCTGCAGTAGTTGGCCTTCCCATTCGTTATGAGAACAGTCTCTATAACTGCGCTGCAGTGATATCAGAAGGAAGAGTATGCGCCCTTATTCCCAAGCAGTTCATACCTACTTATTCAGAATTCTATGAAGGAAGATGGTTCAGGTCAGGTAAAGATATCACAGGATGCACCATCAACCTACGTGGCAAGGATATTATGTTTGGAACTGATATCCTTTTGGAGGATGCAGAAAGCGGTGCTGTTCTTGGCGTAGAAATATGTGAGGATCTGTGGGTTCCTGACAAGCCCAGTACCCATATGAGTCTTGCAGGTGCAAACATTATTGCCAATCCGTCTGCTTCAGATGAACTAATAGGCAAGCAGGAGTATAGAAAGCAGCTTGTAGCTCAGCAAAGCGGAGCCTGCTATTGTGCATACATTTATTCATCTGCCGGTATGGATGAAAGCAGTACTGATCTTGTTTTTTCAGGTCATACAATTATTAGCCAGTCAGGTGCGATCATAAATGAGGATATTTTCCCAGACAGACCTTGTGTTTGTACTTCTGTAATTGACTTGTCTAAACTTATGCATGACAGAAGGCATCAGAATACTTTTTATGGTAATGAAAATAAGAACTATAGAAGAGCAGCAGCGTCTGTACAAGCTGTATCAAAGCAGGATGTCACCAGTTTTGAACTTGCAGATATACTTGATGAAATATCATATCCGGTAGATAGAAATCCTTTTGTTCCATCAGATGATAAGGAGCTTGGAGCAAGGTGTCATAAAATACTTCGTATTCAGGCACAGGGACTTTCAACCAGGGTAAGGATGACGGGTATATACAATCTTGTTATAGGAATATCCGGAGGACTTGATTCTACACTGGCTCTTTTAGTATGTGCTGAAGCCAAAAAGCTTGTACCTGAGATCAAAATTCTTGCATATACTATGCCCAATAAAGGGAATACATCAGGACTTACCTATAGTAATGCCAACAAACTTATGGAGATTCTTGCAGATGAGGCCTATGAAGTTCCAATACAAGAGGGAGTTACAAGCCATTTAAGGGATATTGGACATGGTACTGATTATCAGGGAGACGGCGATACAACTTATGAAAATGCTCAGGCAAGAATGCGTACATATATACTTATGGACGCTGCTAATATGAACAATGGTCTTGTAGTTGGAACAGGAGATCTTTCAGAGCTTGCGCTTGGATGGTGTACCTATAATGGAGATCACATGTCTATGTATGCAGTAAATGCGTCCGTTCCCAAGACACTTGTAAGATACGTATGTAATGCCTATGCCATGACCTGCAGCAATGAAGAGCTTAAAGATACTATACTTTCTATTTGTGATACGCCAATAAGTCCTGAACTGTTACCAAGTGAGAATGGAGCTATAGCTCAGAAGACTGAAGACAAAATTGGCAATTATGACCTTAATGACTTTTTCCTTTTTTATACTTTAAGATATGGTTTCGAGCCTTCAAGAACAGCAGCTTTAGCTATGAGAGCATATAAGGAAGTAGACAGATCTGAAATAATAACATCCGCAAAGCGCTTCTTTAAGAGGTTTTTCACTCAGCAGTTTAAGAGAAGCTGCCTTCCGGATGGTCCAAAGGTTGGTTCTGTTACTTTATCTCCAAGAGGCGATTGGCGCATGCCAAGCGATGCCTCCTGGAAGATGTGGCTTGATGATCTGGATGATGAGTGCTGTTAAAGCATGAGTATAAGTTTTACGATAAAAGCTATTATCCATGCTACTACGCATTGCCAGATGACAACAGCTATTGCCCATTTAGCACCAAGCTCTCTTTTGATAGAGGCAACAGCAGCAACGCATGGAGTATAAAGGAGACTGAATATAAGCAGTACTCCTGCAGTAATAGGCGTTAGTACGCTGCTTACACCTCCATCAGAATTAAACAGTACTTCCATTACGGAGACGACGCTTTCCTTGGCCATAAAACCGCTTATGAGCGCAGTTACTATTCTCCAGTCACCAAGTCCCAGAGGGGCAAAAACAGGTGCCAGAAGTCCGGCAATAAAAGCAATAATGCTGTCAGCAGAGTCGGTGACAAGATCGAAATGGAAATTAAAACTCTGTAAAAACCATACTACTATCGTTGCCAAGAAGATAACTGTAAAGGCCCTTTGAAGAAAATCCTTAGCCTTTTCCCACATAAGCTGGAATGTGCTTTGAAGGCCGGGAAGTCTGTAATTGGGTAGCTCCATTACAAAGGGGACCGCTTCTCCTTTAAATATAAACTTACGATATATTAAAGCCATTACAATTCCGACTGCTATTCCGCATACATATAAACCTGTCATTATGATGCCGCCCTTTTTAGGGAAGAAGGCATTAACAAAAAAGGCATATATTGGAAGCTTGGCAGTACAGCTCATAAAAGGCGTAAGAAGAATTGTCATCCTCCTGTCTCGTTCACTGGGAAGAGTACGAGTTGACATTACAGCAGGAACTGTGCAGCCAAAACCTATAAGAAGCGGCACGATACTTCTTCCTGAAAGACCTATTTTTCTAAGAAGCTTATCCATAAAGAATGCAACTCTTGCAATGTAGCCACTGTCTTCAAGAAGTGATAAAAAGAAGAACATAACAACTACTATTGGGAGGAAACTAAGTACGCTTCCTACACCTGCAAATATGCCATCTATAACAAGGCTTTGTATGACCTTGTTTACATGAAGCGATATAAGCAGCTTCTCTGTTACTTCCGAAAGGGAAGATATGCCAAGTTCAAGCCATTCCTGAAGCACAGCGCCTATAACATTAAAAGTCAGATAGAACACAAGTGACATGATAAGTATGAAAACAGGAATTGCGGTATATTTGCCGGTAAGGATCCTGTCTATTTTCTCACTTCTGATCCGTTCTTTGCTCTCATGAGGCTTCTTTACACATTCCTTTGTGACCCTGGCTATATACGCGAATCGCATATCTGCTATTGCGGCGCTTCTGTCAAGGTTACGTTCTCTTTCCATCTGAATGGTTATGTGCTCTATAGTTTCAATCTCGTTTTTATCAAGCTTGAGCTGGCGGATTATCTGCTTGTCGCCTTCGATTATCTTGCTGGCAACAAATCTTACAGGAAGATCTCTGGACTTGGCATGATCTTCAATAAAATGCCCCACGCCGTGAAGACATCTGTGTACAGCACCGCCGTTTTCATCTTCAAGGCAGAAATCCTGCTTCTTGGGAAGAGTATTATTCTTGGCCACTGATAAAGCCTTATGTATCAGCTCGTCAACACCGGAATTCTTGGCAGCAGAAATAGGAATAACAGGAACGCCCAGCATCTCTGTCATCTTCTTTATATTGATAGAACCGCCATTACCTGTAAGCTCATCCATCATATTAAGAGCAACAACCATAGGACGATCCATTTCAAGAAGCTGCATAGTAAGATACAGGTTTCTCTCTATGTTTGTTGCATCAACAATATTTATGATCGCATCCGGCTTGTCATGCAGGACGAAATTTCTGGAAACAAGCTCCTCGCTTGAGTATGGTGACATGGAATAGATTCCGGGAAGATCGGTAATAACAGTGTTTGGGTATCCAATGATAGAACCATCTTTTCTGTCAACTGTAACGCCCGGAAAATTTCCAACGTGCTGATTAGAGCCTGTGAGCCTGTTGAAAAGAGTAGTCTTTCCACTGTTTTGATTACCGACAAGGGCGAATTTTAAGATCCGATCCTTAGGTAATTCAATTTTGTTATTTTTGGAAGGCTTGGTATGATGCTCTTTTTCTTTTTCCTCAATATCACTTATCTTAGTGATATCAATCTGCCTGGCATCATCAAGCCTTAAGGTTAGCTCGTAGCCGTGGATCCTGATCTCTACAGGATCGCCCATTGGCGCATATTTGATTATTTCAAGATTTGCCCCGGGTATTACACCCATATCAAGAAAATGCTGCCTGGTTGCGCCGGCTCCGCCTACTGCGTCAATTCTGGCCTTTTCGCCAATTTTAAGTTCATCTAGTCTCATAGTAAATCCCTTCGTATGAGTAGAATTATACTTGTCTTATTGGCATAAGTCTATTGCGAGATGACTCTTTCTTGGAAAAAATGCAGATGCTATTTATTATTCTGAAAATCAGATGACTATTGAAGCTGAAAGCATATAGAGAAGTAACTTAAGATGTCTATTATGCCTGAAACTTAATAGATTAGTAAACTCAGATATCTATTATGCCTGAAACTTAATAGATTAGTAAACTCAGATATCTATTATGCCTGAAACTTAATAGATTAGTAAATTCAGGTATCTATTATGTCTGCAGCTGTATAGATCAGGAAGCCCAGTTATCTATTATATCTGCCGTCTGCTCAATCTGCTCTATGTTGGTAATAGATGCCTCTCCGTCTCCCTGCTGTATACCATAGCAGCCAAAATATGAGTGTATACCACCTTCAATGACATATTCTGAGCTATCTGATGGCCAGTTAGTAGTATAAGTATCGTAATTATCAAAATTAAGAACACCATCATTGGATCCGTATATGGAAAGAAGCTTAAGATCTGTATCAGAAAAATCTTTAGTTACATATGAAGCAAGCAGTATTATTCCGTCATAAGTAATATCATCCTGCTCCTTTAGAAGCTCATCGATATAGATACCTGCTGCAACACCGCCAAGTGAGTGACCGGCCATATACCAAGTTGAAACCCCGGATATAACATCTGAGTACTGTGAAGCTGCATTTATATCAAGAAATGCCAGATTTTCGGGCATCCTTGTAAGAATGCATACAAAGCCCCTTTCTGCAAGCTCGTACATAAGACCTGCATAGGCTGTATATTCAACCTTACCACCAGGATAAAAGACAATACCGGCCTGAATCTGACTTGTATCAGAGGGCATAAATAAAAGAGTATCTTCATCGTATTCTATTACCTTAGCGGTATCCTGGGCTTCTATAACTGAAATGGTAGAAGAATCTGCCTTATAATAATTGGATGCATAAATCTTAAATGCAATAGCAGAAGAAGCAAGGATCAGTATGAAAGCAAGTAATATACTTGTTATAAGTTTTCTGGGTTTTCGAAAAGTTAATCTGGACATATCTACCTTCTATATAATGCTTGAGGAAACCAAACCAATAAAACTGGTTTCTTGATTTCATTATATCACAAATTAAAATTTTGTTAAGATAATAACAATTAAAAGAAAATTAAATATGTATCTTTTCACTTACTAATAGTGTGCTATAATGGCAAGAAAATTAAAGAGAGGCCGCATATGAACAGACATCCGGGAATACTATATTCAGAAAATAATGTAACAATAAGACAGGTGGATATTTCAGATGCACCTGCCCTTGTAGAAGTGTATAGATACTATGTAGAAAAAACTGCAATAACCTACGAGTATGATGTTCCATCCGTATCTGAATTTGAAGGCAGAATTAAAGCGATAACCAATAAATATCCATATCTGGTTGTAGAGAAAGATGGAGAAATCGAAGGCTATGCATATACAAGTGCCTTTCATGTAAGAAAAGCTTATGAAAGATCTGCAGAAATGTCCATATATCTTTCAGATAAGTGTAAAGGACTTGGACTTGGAAGAAAACTTTATGAGATCCTTGAAGATATCTCCAAGAAACAGGGAATCACAAACCTCTATGCCTGCATAGGAGCACCTGAAGTAGAAGATGAGTATCTGACCAATAACAGCATAAATTTTCATGATCACATGGGTTATAAGCTGATCGGAAGATTTACAAAATGCGGCTACAAATTCGGACGCTGGTACGACATGGTCTGGATGGAAAAGATGATCGCAGACCACCCGCAAATCGCTCACGACATAATCCCTTATCCTGACTTGTAAATATGATCCGTTCCTCGAGATTTGGCAATCCCTGGCAGGTAATAAATGATTTTAAAGAACGCGAAAATCATTTATTACCTGCCGGTCTCATGAGTTTACGGTAAGCATAAAATATCCCGTACAGGATTGCTGGAACGGTGGATCTATAATTATTTTTCGAGTCTTTGAAAGTGTTATAAAATTTAAGAGCCTGATAGCTGGAAATTTATATTCCTCTTGGGGTCCGCATGTTTGAGCGAAGCGAGTTTCGGACCCCGGAATATAAATGATCAGATATCAGGCCTTAAATTATAACACTTGAAAGACAAGGAAAATAATTATAGATCTACCATTATAGCAATCCTGACGGGATATATATCAGTAGCGTTTGTCAGTCTACAAGCGTTGGGTTTTCTTCGACTGTCCAGGGAAGGCCCCATTTGCCGAGTGCCTCCATGTATGGGTCGGGATCGAATTCATCAGTTGTGAATACGCCAGGCTTTTTCCAAAGACCTGATACAACCATCATGGAACCGATCATGGCAGGAACACCGGTTGTATAGCTGATAGCCTGTGAACCAACCTCCTTGTAGCATTCCTCATGATCGCACACATTGTAGATATAGATCTTTTTCTCTTTACCGTCTTTTTTACCAGTGAAGATACAACCTATATTAGTCTTACCCTTTGTTCGTGGTCCAAGAGTTGCAGGATCAGGAAGAAGGGCTTTGAGGAACTGAATAGGAACAATTTCCTGTCCCTGGAACTTAACAGGAGTTGTTGAAAGCATTCCAACATCCTCAAGACATCTCATATGATCAAGATAGCTCTGACCGAATGTCATGAAGAAACGAATACGCTTAACTTCTGGCATATTTTTAGCAAGAGCTTCTATCTCTTCGTGGTGGAGAAGGTACATATCCTTCATACCTACCTGATCGAAATTATATTCTCTCTTAATGCTCATTGCAGGAATCTCTACCCAGTGACCATCTTCCCAGTAAGAGCCTGGAGCTGAAACTTCACGAAGGTTGATCTCGGGATTAAAGTTTGTAGCGAAAGCATATCCGTGATCACCACCGTTACAATCAAGAATATCAATTGTATCAATTGTATCGAAATAGTGTTTCTTAGCATATGCTGCAAATACAGATGTTACACCGGGATCAAAGCCTGTTCCGAGAAGAGCTGTAAGACCGGCTTCCTTGAATTTGTCAGCATAAGCCCACTGCCAGCTGTAATCAAAGTAAGCAGAAAAGCCGGCTTCTTTGCAGCGCTTTTCATATATTTCTCTCCACTTTGGATCATCTGTATCTTCAGGCTCGTAGTTGGCTGTATCGATATAGTGAACACCGGCAGCAAGGCAGGCATCCATGATCGTAAGATCCTGATAAGGAAGAGCAACATTAAGAACTGCATCTGGCTTATATTCTTTGATAAGGGCAGTAAGCGCCGGAACATCTTCAGCATCGATCTGCGCTGTAGTTATCTTAGTCTTTGTAGTATCTTTGAGCTTATTGGCAACGTCGTCGCATTTGGACTTGGTTCTTGAAGCAATGCATATTTCTGTGAATACATCGCTGTTCTGACAACACTTTGCAATAGCTACCTGTGCGACACCGCCGCATCCGATTATAAGTAATCTGGACATAGAGGGTTCCTTTCTGCCATCTAAGGCATAAAACAAAATAAAAATATCAAAACGACTTGTCAGTCTTTAAGTATAAAATCGCATTTTCATGAATGCAGTGTATAAGAAAATCAGTATTCTTCTTCATGCAGAATATCTACTACGTATCTTGGAAGCATGAATGCAGCTCTGTGAAGGGAAGTAGTATAATATTCAGTCTTTATATTTCTTTCATTCCATCTTACTTCATCAAAATCAGTAATAGGATGATATTTCTTGCTTGCAAAACCGAAGGTCCAGTAACCTGAAGAGCAGGTAGGAACATGAGCCTGATATACTCTGCTTATGGGGAAAGTTTTGAAAACCTTCCTGTGCATTGAGCGGAAGACAGATTCTTCTTCATCAAAGAAAGGACTTCCATGCTGATATACCATTATACCGTCACTTTTAAGTGCCCTGTAGCAGCTTCCATAGAACTCTTTGGTAAAAAGGCCTTCTGAGTGGCCGAAGGGATCCGTTGCATCATTTATGATAATGTCGTATTCATTCTCCCTTCCTCTTACAAAGCGAAGGCAGTCCTGATAAGAAATCTGCACACGCTCATCATCAAAGCCCTTAGTACTCTCAGGGAAAAACTCTCTGCAGACTTCTACCATCTGTTCATCAGGCTCTACAACATCGATACGTTCGATCTCAGGATAAGAAGTGAACTCTGTTGCAACACCGCCGTCTCCTCCACCAATGATGAGGACTTTTTTTACATGAGGATGAACTGCCATAGGTACATGGGCTACCATTTCATTATAAATGAATTCATCTGATTCTGAAAAAAGAACTTCACCATCAAGAACCAGGAACTTGCCAAATGATTCTGACTGAAATACATCTATTTCCTGAAATTCACTTACACCATGATATAACTGATTTATAACTCTTATATTAAGAGATACGCTATCTGTTTGCTGGTCTGAAAACCAGATCTCTGAATTATTTTTCATATTGAACCGCTCCTTGTAAGTGCTTTTGGGCACCTGTGACCCGGCCTTTGTCTGTGATATTTACGGCAAAGGATACGTCTGCATATCTTTTTATGCGCCTCTTACACCTTCAAGTACCTGAAGGGTATCTGCTGTAGGATCGGCCATTCCCTGAAGGCTGCATCCCTTATCCCTTGCATAGAGGATCATGCCGATAAGATCTTCAGTGATAAGTTCTCCGGGAGAGAGAATTGGGATTCCCGGAGGATAACACATAACTGATTCTCCGCAAACTCTTCCTGCTGTTTTGTGTATCGGCAAAGATTGCTTACTTGCATAGAACGATTCCTGAGGAGAACATACAACCTTAGGTGTAACAGCATCAACATAAGCAAGATCTTCTTTATCTTTCTTATAAAGGCGTCTTATATCAGAAAGAGCACTTGCAAGTCTTTCTATATCCTGCATACGATCACCTATTGAGATGTATGCCATGATAGTTCCAAGATCGCCGAATTCCATCTGTATATCATATTCATCTCTTAAAAGATCATATACTTCGATTCCAGTAAGACCTATGGGTTTTGTGAATATGCAAAGCTTTGTGACATCAAAATCATATACGCTTGAGCCGTCGATAAGCTCCTTACCGTATGCGTAGTAGTCACCTATTGCATTGATTTCATTTCTTGCATATTCGCTCATCTCTTTAACCTTGGCAAAAGATTCTTTGCCACGAAGAGCAAGATTTCGTCTGCTTATGTCAAGGCTTGAAAGAAGAAGGTAACTTGCAGAAGTAGTCTGTGTCAGGTTTATAATCTGACGGACATGAGCCTGATCCATATTTTCACCAAGTAAAAGGACAGAACTCTGAGTCAGCGATCCTCCTGACTTGTGCATGGATATTGCAGCCATATCAGCTCCTGCCTTCATTCCGGCAATAGGAAGCCCTTCTGCAAAATATAGCTGGGTTCCATGAGCTTCATCACATAAAACTTTAAGGCCATGCTCGTGAGCAATCTTTGTAAGCTTTACAAGATCAGAACATATGCCATAGTAAGTAGGATTATTAATAAGTACAGCCTTGGCATCGGGATTAGCTTCGATAGCTTCAAGGAGGGCATCAGCCTCCATACCAAGTGCTACTCCGATGACAGGATGAATTTTGGGTTTTACATATACAGGAACTGCCCCGCACAGAATAAGTGCATTGATAACGCTCTTGTGAACATTACGAGGTAGGATGATCTTATCTCCTGCAGCGCATACTGATAAAACCATTGCCTGAACGGCACTGGTCGTACCGCCAACCATAAGGAAAGCGTGTGCTGCACCAAAAGCATCAGCCATAAGGTCTTCTGCCTCTTTTATGACTGAAACCGGATTGCAAAGATTATCAAGCGGTTTCATGCTGTTTACATCAATACCGACACATTGCTGACCTAGTAGCTTTGTAAGCTCCGGATTTCCGCGTCCTCTTTTGTGACCCGGAACATCAAAAGGTACTACTCTTTTTTTACGAAACTTTTCAAGTGCATCACATATAGGTGCACGTTGTTGTCTGGTTAAATCCATACCCCTGTAACTCCCTGTAAAAATAATAAAAATAATGAAGCCCCAAAAAGGTGTCACTTGCGATAACTTATCATAGCACGAGCCCTTATGTCAAGCGGAGTTTATCCGCTTTTGGCAAGGCCTTTTTGAGGCTCAAAATTAAAGCCCTTCAGCATATATTTTTTTGCCAAAAAAGGATGCAGTATTTTTAAATTAGGGTAGAATAATATAGTGTGTTCTAAAATAGTAAGTAAGCGTTTTAATTAAAAAGCAACTAATGTAACTATTATATGAAAACTAAAGGCTGGGAGTAAAGCGATTCAAGCTTTGGTTTTCGCATATTCAAACATGAGGTTTAAAATGTATCAAAATCCTATTCTTTATGCTGACTATTCTGATCCTGATGTAATACGCGTGGGCCAGGATTTTTATATGGTAGCATCTTCATTTACTTATCTTCCCGGAGTTCCGCTTCTTCATTCAAAGGACCTTGTTCACTGGGAGATCATTAATTACTGCGTTTCAAAGCTTCCTTTTGACAAATATAACAGGCCCTCCCATGGTTCAGGCACATGGGCGCCTTCCATAAGATATCATGAGGGCACATTTATAGTCTTTATCCCGCTTCCGGATGAAGGGATCATGGTAGCAAGAAGTAAGGATCCGTACGGAGAGTTTGAACTTAATATGCTCTGTACCTCCAAAGGCTGGATCGATCCATGCCCTTTGTGGGATGATGATGGTAAGGCATATATGGTATTTGCTTTTGCCAGAAGCAGATGCGGTATCAAGCACAGGCTTATGCTTGTTGAGATTGACCCTGAGTGTACACATCTTATAGGAGAGCCGGAGCTTATATTTGACGGAGAGCAGGTTGCTCCTACATCTGAAGGACCCAAGATTTATAAAAAAGATGATTATTACTATATTCTTATGCCTTCAGGAGGCGTTGCCACAGGCTGGCAGTCATGCCTCAGGTCCAAAAACATCCACGGACCTTATGAATATAAGGTTGTCATGCATCAGGGATGCACCAGCGTTAACGGCCCTCACCAGGGAGGCTGGGTAGATACTCCTGATGGAAAAGACTGGTTTGTTCATTTTCAGGATGTTCATGAACTTGGAAGGATAACTCATCTTCAGCCAATGTGCTTTATAAATGGCTGGCCTTTTATAGGAAGTGATCTTGACGGCGATGGAATAGGTGAACCCGTATATGAGTGGACAGATCCTGTAGAGAATGCTCCTTTATATAAGATAAGTACATCTGATGATTTTCAGGGAGATAAGCTTGGACTTCAGTGGCAGTGGCAGGCCAATCCCAATGAAGAATGGTACCAGCTTGATAACGGACATCTTATCCTTTACTGCGTGACCAATAAAGAAAGAGATAACCTTTTATGGTATGCGGGTAATGTTCTCACACAGATACCTCAAAGCAATGCCTTTACTGTAACTACCTCTATTAATTTGTATCCCGGAGAAGAAGGGGATATAGCTGCCTGCGGTATTGTGGGACAGAAGTATTCATATGCAGGTATAAAGCATATGCAGGGCAAGAACTTCGTTGTCATGTTTAAAGGAAATGTTACTGATAAAGAGTTTGAAGGCAAGGCAGAAGAGGAATGCTGCGATGCAAGACCTATAGATGCTGCACATGTATTTATAAGACTTGTAGTAAAAGAAGATAAATCATACAAATACTATTATTCGCTTGACGGAGCCACATATGAAGAAATTGGTAATGAGCAGATGCTTGAAAGGGCAACCTGGACAGGTGCCAAGATAGGTCTCTGGTCAGCTAATATGAACAATAAAGGCAGCAGCAACGGATATGGCAGATATGACTGGGTTTATATCGAAGATAAAGCGGAGTAACTGATGAATATATATAATCAAAAATCAGAAAAAGGGTTCAAAGAAGGCATACAGGCTGCCCTTATGGGTGATACAGAGCTTGTAAAACAAAAGACACGCCATGGAATGAATCTTGAAGATACAGATGAATATTCAAGAAGTGTCCTTCATTATGCAGTTCTTGGAGGAAATCTTGAGATGGTCAGGTACCTTGTGCTTAACTGCCAGATGGATCCGACCTTTGCCGACAAGTGGCTGGTAACACCATACGATCTTGCACTTGAACCAGAGAATAATGAAGTATTAGAAAAAGACAGTGCCGACGATATTTACAGGACTTATTATTTTGATGTACCAAAAGACAGATTGCCTATATATAACTTCTTTAAAGAGTATCTTGGGTTTTCTCTTTCTGATTCATATAGAAATCCAGTCCTTAGATCTTTTCACGCAGATCCTTCTATAGTAAGAGTGGGCGATGATTTCTACATGGTCAACTCCAGCTTTATCTATTTTCCCGGAATACCGATCTCACATTCCAAAGATCTGGTTCACTGGGAGCTAATTGGCTATGCCGTGACAGATCCTGACTGGGCAGCTGAGCATCTTGGACCCTTAGAAGGAGGAAGAGGCTTCTGGGCTCCTGATATAAGCTATCATGACGGAAGATTCTATATTTGCGCAACGCTTAGAAATAATGACAATATGGAATATCCACAGACTCAGATCGTCACAAGTTCGGATAAGCCTGAAGGTCCTTATGATGAGCCTGTTATTCATAATGTAAGTGGTATTGATCCTTCTCTTTTTACAGATGATGATGGAAAACGTTATATGCTCCTTAACCGCGGCGCCTGCCTTATGGAAGTGTCATCTGATGGTCAGAAAATATTGTCGGATCCGGAAATGATCGCTTATGGATGGTCCGGGCATGCCCCGGAAGGTCCGCATCTTCTTAAAAAAGACGGGTATTATTACTGCTTCCTTGCAGAAGGCGGAACAGGAAGAGGGCATATGATAACTGTATTAAGGTCCAGGAATTTAAAAGGACCTTATGAAAACTGTCCTTATAACCCTATAATGACGCAGAAGGACCCAATAGCTCCTATCCAGTGCTGTGGTCATGGAAAACCCGTTATGACAGGGGATGGAAGATGGTTTATGGTATATCTTTGCGAGCGAATGATCGATGGAAAGTGGGGAATGCTCGGAAGAGAGACTGCCATTGACGAAATCACCTGGACAGCAGATGGATGGCCTATAGTCAATAAAAGAAGAGGACCATCTTATCTTGCAAAGCTTCCATTTGGTAGTGCTGGAAGTAAGCCGGAAACGGATGGACAACTTATCTTAAATGAAGAATCAAATAGAGAATCAAATGAAGAATCAGATATAGAATCTGGCAAAGAATGTTATAAGGGATTAGGTAAAGAATCAGATATTATACTAAGAAAATCTGAGCTTCCATATGGCGGCTGGCTCTTTACAAGAACCTGTGACAAGGACTATGTAAACGTTTTGGAAAATGGCTCTATACTTCTTAAGGGCGATGGAAGAGATCTTTGCGATATTAAATGTAAGAGCTTTGGCGTATATAATCAAAAAGAACTTGTATGCACTGACAGCATAGTTATGACAAGATCAGAAGATACAAAGGACTTATCGGATTCTTATAATGAAAATACATGCCTGGAGGATTCTATTAAAGAAAACTCTATTAAAGAAAACTCGTTTGAAGAAAACTCTTTTGAAAAAACTTCTTTTGAAGAAGCCGGAATGACTCTTTATTATGACGAGAATTCTTATATTAAGTTTGGTATAAGAGAATATGATGATAAGAGATGTAAGGTAGTTGTGGCCGAATATAAGGATGATAAATATATATACGAAAAGCTTTATGATACTTCTTATAAGAATAAAAAGGACAATGTATTTACCGTTCTTACTGATAATACAACGAGGACTTTGATACTAAATGGCAGCAGCATATGCACACTTACTGATGTTACAGGAATCTGTTCTGAAGGACTTAAAAAAGGAAAAAGATTTACATCAGCTACAGTTGGAGTTTATGTATATGGCATAAACAAATACATTTTCAAAAAGCTATCTGATACATAACTTAAACTTCGCACATATAATGTGTGAAAGTGATTACATAAACATCCCATAAAAACAACCCCTAATTAAGGAAAACGTAACTGCTTACAATATAGATTTACCGTATTTTTATTGTTGAAAATGACGAATGAAAAATGTAAAGTTGCACAATAAAATAAGCCATTAATTCGCAATAATTGATAAAAAAGACGAATCCTTTTGCTAAAAAATCGATTTAGCCAAGCCAAAAAAATGCATTGTTACGGAAACTAAACGTTCAAAATGCCTAAAATACTGGGTTTTCCAGCCCTGTTTGCATTTTTGGCAATTATTTATGAAAATATAGCTTGAAATAGTACTTCTTACATGCTAAATTAAACACATAAGTTGGTGAAAACGCTTACATTTCTATACATTTTTAAGGAGGGTAATTTTATGAAAAAGAAAGCGA
>NZ_JAILQF010000141.1 GCF_024699075.1 Butyrivibrio sp. | reverse complement strand
ATCATTACTTTACGCATAACCCTGTTCTCTCCTTTATGGTATTGCAAGCTTAATCACACCTTCCATCATATCAGTTATTACCCTATTTGTAGAGAGTACTATAACAGACAATTTGCCATAAATACTATATAAGCAATGATTCACGATGTACCTTTCCCGTGCAGTATTGACAGCCAGTCCCTTTCTGCCTGATCTGTACCGAGCACTGCCAGTGATGCCCCATAGCACACTTCCACCATACTTTTCTGTTTGAAAATGGCATTACTTTATCTGGCGTAAGTTCTCCATTTCTCTGATAATCCCATTCAGCAGCTATCTCCGTACTATATGTCTTAAGGTCATTAACACCCGGCGTTACATAATGCCTGTCTGACTGCTGACTACATACATGGCAGAAAAACGACTAAACCCTTTATGTCGTTTTGTATAATGTCGCCGACAATAAATTTTCCTTTCTTTGAAATATGATTAGTATTATCGTCTCATGCCGATTTTCTGCGCTCAAAATGAGCATAATAATAGACCAGTACTGTCTGGAGGCCCCAGTGTACTGGTCTATGTATCCATCTGTCCTCCATTATTTAACCACTTCATATTTGAGCCTGATATATGAATCTTCAAGTTTCTCACAATCCACAAGGCGTAATACTCCAAGTTTATCCAAATCTTTTCTGTCAGTGATTGATTCTCCATCTATCAAGGTTGATGTAGCTTTTCCTCCGACAAGGACAGGTGCCACAACTATATCAACATAATCAAATAGCTTATTTCTAAGAAATAATCCATTTATCGTCCCGCCGCTTTGAATTGTGATTCGCTCACATCCATATTTATCTTTAAGTTCAGAAAGCGCCCTCTCAAGTGATAATTCTTCTTGGAGAATAATCCCCATATTATCAGCTTCTACATTAAATGCCGGGTGATTTCGATTTGCTGTTATGAGCACGAACTTTTTTGATAATTCGCAGAAATACTTTATTCCATGTTCGTCCAAATGAGAATTGTCTATGAGCACAAATGAAACCGGTGTTTTTACCGGCATAGCTTTCTCATTAACCCCAAGCTTAGCCTGTACTCTTCCGGTATTAAGTGACCATAAATCTGTTGTCTGTTCTATCTCATAGTATTGATGCAGTCCTTCTTTCAAGCCTTCGATGATTGGAAAGTCTCTATCCACATCTAAAAGATCTGATGCTCCGGTACTTATTTTCCCATCAACAGACATAAGCATGAACAATGTTGTGATTGGTCTATCCATCTATTACCTCTTTCTTACAGGAATCCAAAGTAACAGAATCTTCAGTAGTTGGTGAGCATAGCCCGTATAGGTCACGCTTTCCACCCTCCCTAAGCATCCATATAGGTAATTGCTTTTTGCAATGACGATATCCACTCCCTACTTTTTTCTCCTGTTGATGCAATTATAGATGGGATGAAGAAATGTTACATTTCCTACTTTGTGTAGTTTTGTCAACTATATTAACATTTGTGCCAGCTATGTACCAGCATTAAAAAAATCCGTCGGCATTGATAGAGCCGGCGGATTTTTTTATGATCAGTTGTTTTGGTAATTCCTTGCCTGGTCGATAACATCCAGCATTATTTCTTTGGTCATGCCGCCGGGGATGTAGCCCAGAACATTTCCATCGGGATCAATAATGAATGTCGTTGGGAAGGAAGTTATGTAATATGCAAGTTGAATAGTTGCGCCCTCATCCATAAGGACAGGATAAGTATAGCCGTTCTCATCAAGGAAACTCTTGATGCCATCTATATCTGTCTCGCTTCCCATATTCGGGAATGCCACTGACAATATGACCACATCAGAATCAGAATCTGCTGAGTACTCCTCGTAGAGTTCCTGTATATAAGGCATTTCGGCTCTGCAGGGAGGACACCAGGTTGCCCAGAAATTCAGGAATACAATCTTGCCCCTGTAATCGGACAAACTATGAGACACGCCATACTGATCAGTCAAAGTAAATTCCGGTGCAGGAAGGAGCTCCGCAGAGGATTCCTCGCTTGAACTATCAGACTGGTTTTCATCAACATTCTGCCCATCGCCATCAGCCTTAGCTGAGCCATCCGCCTGGCTCTCATTACTTACCTGACCGTTTGCATCAGCCTCAATTCCCTGTGTATCGACTATATCGTCTGCTGCCTCAGCACTTCCGCCCAAGACATTCGCATCGCTGCTCTTGTCGCTATCATATACTGTCTCACTGCTCTCGCTTATGCTAACCTGCGCGCCAGTGAACTGTGAGAGATATCCGGAAATGCTGTTGAGTTTACCTGTAAACATCATGATTCCCATAAATATCATTAGAACAGCACCGACTTTAACCGTGTATTTCACAACCTTCCTATGTTTACTGAAGAACTCCAGTAAGGTTGTTGTAAACACGCCAAGTAACAGAAATGGAATAATATATCCAAGAGTATATACTCCGATAAGTCCAAATCCCACTGCTGCCGATTCAGCCGATGCAGCCATTATAAGCACCGATGATAAAACCGGTCCAATACATGGACTCCAGGCAAAGCTTATAACAAATCCCATGATAAGTGCAGTTAGCGGTGACATTGATAATTTGCCTATATCGATGGGCAGTCGCATCTCTTTTCCCAAAATCATGCTGAATCCAAAAATTCCAAGCTGATATAGGCCAAACAAGATAACTATGATGCCGCCAATTCTCACAAATAAAAGCTGATTGCCGCTAAAAAATCTTCCGAGTACGCTAAGTCCCATTCCGAGAAGGAAGAAAGCAAAGCTAATTCCGATAACAAAGAAGATGGTGTTGATCATGACCTTCTTCCTGTCATAATGTTTTTGTCC
>NZ_JAILQF010000424.1 GCF_024699075.1 Butyrivibrio sp. | reverse complement strand
GTTATAAAGTATATAGGTATGGGCCTAATGTATGGAGCTGGAGGAATAGCATATGTTTTTAGTAGATATCCAGTACAATGCATATTGGTCGTAGTAGCTGTTGTCATGCTCTTTTTCAATCCTGTATTAGGGCTTCTTCTTGCAATGGTGGCGGGGTTGTACATAGTTTTTGACTTAAATCGGACAAAAACAAATTTAAGGAAACTATGGGAATATCTTAATGCAAACTGCGAAAGATTAGGATGTGTGAAGAATCTTGATAAGAACACGATTGCGCCTGCTTTTGTGAATCAAAGACTTTATGCTACTACTTACGAGGATGAGATAAAAAAATTCATTGACGCATGCGAGAATAAGTATATAACAAATGACAAGGAATTAAGATGGGCAGAACCTTTATTATCTTACCTTGAGCAAAACAAAATGGCAGATGTTTATGAATTAGAGAAAGTATCGAGTAATCAGCTACAATACACACATTCAACACCTGATGGATTGTTGATATTTAATGCAATGTCAGGATTATGTGCAACTAAAATTGAAAATGGTAATCACAAGTATTCTAGAATAAAGCTTGAAGAGGATGGTATTCGAAAGGAAATGAATTTGCCTTCCAGCAGCTCTGTGGAGCAATACTATCTATGGGCATTTAAAGCGGAAGATACTTCAAACAGAATAGGTACGAGTATGGGAAATATTGAAACAGAAGAAATCTCCGCAGATGATCTTGGAATTGATATGTAAAGTGATAACTTTATAGCACAGTTCTTGTTTGCATCAGCAAAGCGAATTCTTGATAATCTGCTTGTTCGTTTTCAGCTATCGCAAATAGTGCCTGTTTCTGGACTTGTCTTATAATACACCAGGGAGTGTGCGATATGCAATCACGCATTCTCTGGTTTTTTACATGTACTAACAGATAATTGTTTCTAGAGGATATCAGATGCAAATCATAATTTGGATTGTAGTTGCTATAGTGGTGTTGGCTATTTTGGCAAGTGTATTAGAGTGGGTTTTTGATCATATAATTCCCATATTGATTCTTGCGGCTTCGATTGTTGGCCTGATTTTATATCCGCATATAGCTATACCAATAATAGGACTAGGAATAGTATTATTTGCTGTTTATATTCTGATATCTAAGATGGTAAAGGCTATAAAAGAGAAACTAAAGATTAGTGAGCAGGAGAAGAAACAAAGAGAAGAGAATATCAATTCGGAAGAAGCAAAGAAAAATGAGGCAATTAATTCTCTTTCTGAAGATGTCCAAGAGTACGTGATGACTGGAAAAAGGTATATCGATAAATTCTATACATTTTCAAAGACTATTAAAAGTGAAGAAATACGAGTATCACTGAAAAAAATAATAGACATCTTAAACAAGATAGTAGATGCCATCATTTACCATCCCAAACAAGCGCGTCGGGTGCATAAACTATTTGACTATTATTTGCCTACTATTGACAAGGTATTGAGCGCATACGTTCAGTACGATAAGACTGGAGTGTCAGGTGAATCTGTTGAGAAAACAAAAAAGGAAATAGAGGAACTAATGGATGATTCATATGGCGCTTTTAAAAGTTGCCTGGAGCTAATTTATCAAGATGATACGATAGATATTTCTTCAGAGGTCGCAGCAATGAAACAAGTTATGGAGATGGATGGGCTGAAGGAAAGTATAAAAAAATAGTACAGGAATGTGCATGGTTTTTACGGAGGATAAAGAAATGAAAAGAAAAGTATTACTATCTAAAATCGTGTCTACGGTATTATTGGCTTTACTCGTAATAGGAATTGTCTTAGCACCTGTTAATAAAATAACTGTAGATGCAAGCGAAGATATTATATCAGTTGAGGAAATTGAAGCTTTAAAGACGGCTTCGGTGAACACTGAGGAATTTAACGCATATTATTACTTCATTTATAATCCTGATCTTCAGGTTATTTATGGAGCTAATGCTGATCTGCTGTACATACATTGGCACTTGATGGGTAAGTCTGAAGGACGAGTTGCAATAAATCTGGAACCATTGCTTCAGCAGCAGATTAGTCAGATCGTACCAATATCGTAAAATCAAAAGAGCCAAATCGACTACTTTATTTGTAGAAAAAGTATAGATGGACAAAGTATTTATAATAATCGAAAAGCCGCTTGAAAAATAGGCATGATTTAAAGAAATCCATCAACGATTTTCCAAAATATCCGAAATAATAATATCACTGATATGCCATGGAAGGATGGTGATAATATTATGAAAAAAAGTAAGATTCTAAAGGTTATTTTTACTTTTGTAACTGTTATTCTGCTAGTCCTGTCACCCTGCACAAGATCTTATGCAATCGATGTGGATCATGTAAAGGTGGCTGTTGATGAAGTCGGGAAGTGCTACAATACTACATTTGAAACATTTAATTTCATTGCTTTTGTATTAAAACATCCTGAGATTGGTTATCCTGATAAAGAGACAGTTTGGGCCTACTACGAAATGTACTGCAAGCCCAACGGAGAACTGGCTCCATGTACCCTCGAAGCTTATATGGATTATACCCAGTTCGATATAGATTACTTTTTAAGTGCTAATGGACTATCATCCCTTGAAGGTGAAACGGACTCACGAATTTTTGATTATTACTGCAATGGTAATATCTTATATGGATGGAAAGCAAGAGGCTTGACAGAACATGCAAACGCTTTAATTCAGGCCTATAATTACTGGTGCCGATATTATCTATGGGATAATGAGCTGGTAACTATTGTTAACTTCTATGCTGTACCATCTACGGTTATGGAATATTACACCATTGATCCTTATTCAGATCCTACTACATGGAATATCATAACATCTGTTGACGGGCCTATGCTTTATGGGCTAGGCAACTGCCAAGCATACGCTAAATTATACATGATGCTGTTAGACTTCTCAGGAATACCTTCCAGGACCGTAATAAGCAACACCCATATGTGGAATGAAGTTTTATATAATGGCATCTGGTATAATTGCGATACCTGTTGGGCTGATATAACTCAAAGTCATGTTAAAGCTGATCTTAGTTGGTGTATGGTACTTTTTTAAATAATAATTTCATTGAGCTACCAGGCAAAGTGGCACCATTGAAATAATATCCGTCAAATATTAGCGAGAATAATCTTGTGTGACACTTCTGTGACAAACGTTCTGATAATATTAACTCAAGATAAGACAACACAAGAACATCTACAGCAAATATATTGTGAATATAAATGCCGAGGGATATCTGGTAAATTGTCTTACAAACAGAATGATTAAGTAGTCTAAGTGGCATAAGCTTCACATA
>NZ_JAILQF010000386.1 GCF_024699075.1 Butyrivibrio sp. | reverse complement strand
ATAGGAGTTATTGCTTATCTTGCACTTCGCCCTGCTCTCTTTAAGACTGGTCTTTTAGGAGAAATCGATAGCGAAGTTAAGAAATCGGCTTAATATGACTAACCCCCACAGGCAAAGCCGTGGGGGTTTAGTCATATATTTATTAGAAACCAAAAGCTTGTATTCCTCAGGACACGAACTCAATCTTTATGATCTGGTAGTGAACTACTCCGACTTATAGAAGTCGGAGCTTCCTGCTTCAAACTACCATTGCGCTGACCGCATATAATGCGAATCAGTGTCTTACACAATATCCACAGGCGTTAAGTTTGGGCTATTCCATCCCTACTGTGTTTATGCTAAAGACTGCATCGCTATGCAGTCTTTTTTAATTGCCTAAGCCCCTCTTTGAGGATATTTAAGGCCGCATTTTGGTCTCTCCCCATAATATGACCGCAGCTACATTTCATTGTTCTTATACTTAAGTCTTTCATTTCAGAGTGACGCTTGCCACACTGATAGCATATTTGTGATGATGGGTACCACTTATCAACTTTAACAAAGAACTTATTTCTATCTGCAAGCTTATATTCAAGCATATTTAAGAACAATCCATAGCCATTATCTAAAGTAGTCTTGCCGTTACCAAAACCTTTAT
The DNA here is from genome assembly GCF_024699075.1 of Butyrivibrio sp. Next base: position 1,776 of record NZ_JAILQF010000386.1, on the reverse strand, counting down.
TTGACATGGCTCTCATGTTCAGAGTCTCAGTGCAGATAACATCATACCGATTGGCTATCTCGGTAGATATTTGATGCAGGTTATCGAGTCTCTGATTTGCGATATGTCTATGGATCTTATTTACTTTGCGAAGCTGCTTTATATAGTTATTTGACTTTGTCTCATTCTTTTTGGAACCTTTCATACGTGATAGTCTGCGCTGGGCCTTGGCAAGCTTATTATGACTTTCGCGATAAAATTTATGGTTTGTGCCAACATTACCGTAATTATCTACATATAAACCATCAGAAGCATAATCTAATCCAATGGCATTATTTTTATCTGCTATATAGGTATTTACAGGATTAGGGTATTCAAATAAGACAGATGCATAGTATTTATCATCTGACTCTTTAGATATCGTAACAGATTTAAGTATCCAGTCTTTTTCGGGAAGCCTGTGAAAAACTGTTTTAACAGGCCCTGCTTTAGGGATAATGATAGTACTGCCTTCTATCCTTATAGTAGGTCTTTTTAAGCTGTTTGAAGGCTTTGGGTACTGACAGTTTGTAGTATATGCCTTGCGGGAATGTTTTGCAGATTTGAACTTAGGAAAGCCATTTTTCTTTTTGCGTTTTTTGTCAAAAGTATTTTTGAATGCTTCCTGCAGATCTATTTGCTTGTTAGCAAGCGCAAGACTGTCTACTTCTTTAAGAAATGGATAGTCTTTTTTATATTTTGCAGGTGTGACACTTGGAAACTTTCCGGTCATCTTATAACCTTCGATTTTTGAAGCCAGCATAAGATTGTATATTTTTCGGCAACAACCAAAGGTTTTAGCAAAAAGGATAATTTGTTCAGTTGTAGGATATATTCTATATTTTATGGCTTTATTCACTCAATTATTATAGCACAAAAATGTATTTTCAACAATTTTTATAAACGGCAATTCATCCCCACCTACGTATACTTAGAGGTGGGGGATTTCTTGCTTTCTATTAGTTAAAAAGTCCCATAAATCATTTCCTCCCCATAAGAATCGCAGAACCTGTAAGAGCCATCCAGATGGACTCCCACTTGCTCATGAACATACCGTTAGTAGTATCAACAAGTTTTACTTCTTCGTATCCCATATTTTTAAGCTTTTCTACAAAGCTTTCCATATCTCCATATTTTGACTTGGACATAATATCGTGAATAGCAAATGTTCCGCCCTTCTTAAGGGTCCTTAGTGTTTCAAGAAGAATCGCCTGTCTGTCCTTACTTGGTATGTTGTGATATACATAGTTGCTTGTTACTGCATCAAAAGTCTCATCTGCAAAATCAAGCTTACAGGCATCGCCCTGCTGAAAAGATGTGTTATTTACACCTTCAGCAACAGAATTACTTTCGCAGAGACTCTTGCTGAATGAAGCATACTCTTTACCCCATCTGTCTATACCAATTATATGAGCGCCTGGATTTTTCTTTGCACAAGCAATACTTAGAGCCCCGCTTCCACATCCAACATCGAGGCATTTACCGCCATCCGGGATTTTTACATAGGATGAAACACCTTCTATTATCTGCTTAGACATCTGACGTGATCCGTTATAGGAAAATGCCCTGTACATCAGGTACATCCACAAAGATATCAAGGCAAACAGCACAGTTAAAATCAGCAATACCTTTCCCACTGTTGAAGCCATACCTACAATTACTGCAACAAAGAATATCGCTGCAGTAATTCCAATCGTCCCAAGTACCATCCCTTTTGGCATCCAATTCTTGTAATCAGCCTTCATCACCATTCCTCCT
>NZ_JAILQF010000343.1 GCF_024699075.1 Butyrivibrio sp. | reverse complement strand
TATCCAGCCATGATCTTATTAGTTGATACTATGTACTGATCAGTATCCTTCTCATAGGTATCTTTATTAGCAGCAACCGAGCTAAGAACCTGAACCTGATTCCTAAGGGTTGTATTTTCGGCTTCGATCACAGCCCTTTTCTCATTAAGACCGTAATAGCCGTAATAATAGGTAAGTCCGGCAATTGCAACACCGCCAAATATCATAAGTAAAGCTTTATCTCTTTCAGAAATCTTAGGTGCCATTTGTTAACCTCCATTGGTTGATCCGGTTCCTGCTTCGCCTGATTCATCAGTAGAAAGCTCTCCAGCTTCATCACCAAGATCGTCATCAGTTGAACCATCTGATGCTACTACTGTGCTGCTTTGTGCACTATTATCCGCATTGCTGATATTATCAGTAGCATTATCAGTCTGTGTGGTATCTTCAGTAGCAACATCTGTTTCTGCGATATTTTCGCTAGCATTTTCGTCTGAACTGCTATTTACAGTAGCGTCATCTGTACTTTCACCGGTTACTGCTTCATCAGATGTTCTTTCTGCATATACGCCAACAAGTGTAAATGAGATATAGCCGTCTCCTTCATCTGAAGTTTCATCTGTAATACGGTCTATTGTCACACTTTGAAGCGATTCAAATGTACAGAACTGTTCATAAACATCTGCTGCTTCTTCTTTGGTGCTTACTGACATTGTTATTGAAACAGTAGAGTTATCAGTATTCATAGAAGATACAAGAACATCTGCAGGAAGCTTTTCTTCCATTTCTTCTATAAATTCCACTATATGAGCTGCCGGCTCATCTTTTAGTTCATAGGCCAGGTTAACATATTCATATGCCTGTTTGGACAATGTATACTTTTGGTATATAGGAATAATACTTACTACTTCCTTAAGCTTATTCTTAAGATCTTTATTAGTGTTTTGAGCACTTAAGTACGGCGGAACTGCCATCGCCAGCATAAGTACTGCTGCTCCTGCGCATCCTATAAGTACCAGTCTTGCTATTGATGTTATATCTGTTCCAGTACTCTTAACCTTCTTTTCCTTAATAAGGAAGTCTACAGGCTTTATAGCAGCGCCAATACATCCAACGTATTCACCGAATATTCCATTCTTAAATACCTTGCCAAGCTGTATTCCCTCAAGTGTAGATATCTGCTGAGCTGATACATCAAGGGTATTGGTGATAAGATCATCTATTCCCTGAATAGTTCCACCTATACCTGTAATTAAAACTCTGTCTACCTTTTGACCTTTACTCCTTGAATAGTAAAGATCAAGAACTGTGGAAAGGCCACTTACAAGATTTTCAAATGAGAAGGTTACATTTTCCCGGATCTCTTTGACAAGAGGATCAACTTCCTCCTCTTCATAGAGGCTGCCTGTATCGAGTTCTTCATATGCAGAATTATCATTAGTACCGCTCTCATCATCTGAATTACTACCTTCAGAATTAAAGGTACCATTTTCAGTTTCACTTCCTACAGATTCAGCATTATTATTTCCAAAATCAAAGGCGCCGCCTTCAGTATCAGAGCTCACACCTTCCTGACCGAATCCACCAAAAGGCTGATCAGTATCAGGATTATCCTCCTGCACCTTTTGAGCTTCTTCTTCAGCTTTAGCCATTGCCTGTGCTCTTATTTTTTCTTCCCTTGCCCTATAAAATGCTTCCATGTCAAAAGCCGGATTAACACATTTTACAGTTCTCAAATAACTGATAGCTTCTGAATGGGAAGTATTATCAGAATAGATATGACTGTATATAATTGTATCTACAGCTTCCTCAATACCATAAGGAACTGTTCTTGTAAGACTTTGAACGCCATCCTTCATGACCGTTACGATAGAACTCTTCTCATCTATTTTGATAACGATCTGGCTTCCAACAGAACATTCCTTCTTTACAGCCTGATACAGAGAGTTCCCATCATAGTCAATTGCTTCAATTTCAAGACCTGCTACCTTTGCAAACTCCTTATAGCTATCCAGCATTTCTGTAGGTGCAGCAAGGGCATTGATCCTTATAGACTTACCACCATCTTCATTCTGCAGATTCTCAAGAACTGTATATGAAATACTATATTCAGTAATATCTACAGGAAAATAGTCTGAAGCATTGGCAAGTACAAAATCCCTTATCTGATTCTCCTTGATATATGGAATCTCTACTTCCCTGCTGGCAATTCTGTTAGAAGATACAGAGAATATTACTTTCTTTGCCTTAAAGCCTTTTGCCTTTAACATCTTTTTAAGAGCCTGCGCAAAATTCTCATAGTTATAGAGCATTCCTTCATCAAGAACGCCTTCAGGTGTGGAAAGCATAAGGCTCTTGTAAACCTTGGGGTTTCTTGCCTTATAATCCATCTCTACTATTTCTGTTAGTGTATTTCCGATTTCGATACTTAGGACTTTTGCCATCCTGTTTTATCCTCCGGATTTATGCTGTTCAACAGTTACAATATGCTTCCAAAATACCAGTTGATTATCTTATCTCCAACAAGTAGCGCTGTCATGACTCCGGCCGCCAGATAAGGTCCAAGCGCAAGTACATGACCTTTATTACTTATCTTCATGCGAATAAGATGTATTACACTTCCATATATACAACCAAGGAAGAAAGCCAGAATATTAAGCTTCCATCCTATAAGTAGTCCTGTCGCTGCCATGAGTTTT
>NZ_JAILQF010000301.1 GCF_024699075.1 Butyrivibrio sp. | reverse complement strand
TACTTAACCATGGAAAGGTCATGGGCTATGAACAGATATGCTGTTCCAAGCTCTTCCTGAATATCCTTCATAAGGTTTACAACCTGGGCCTGAATAGATACGTCAAGAGCTGAGATACACTCATCAGCAATAACAAGCTTTGGATTTAAGATAAGAGCCCTTGCAATACCAACTCTTTGTCTCTGACCGCCTGAGAACTGGTGCGGATAACGGTCCGCATGCTCTTTGGCAAGACCTACCTTTTGAAGGATTGCTTCTACCTTCTGATCTCTCTCAGCTTTGTTTTTACATACATGATGAATATCAAGAGCTTCTCCAATGATGTCATTGATCTTCTTTCTCGGATTAAGAGATGCCATGGGATCCTGGAAGATCATCTGCATCTGAACACGGAGGCTTTCTTTGGTATGCCTGTTCATCTTGCCGGAGATATCCATTCCGCAGAAGCTTATCTTACCTTCTGTTGGATCATAAAGTCTTATGATACTTCTTCCTATTGTAGACTTACCTGAACCGGACTCACCAACAAGTCCGTAAGTCTCTCCAGGATATACCTTAAAGCTTACATTCTCAACAGCCTTAACTGTATATGTAGAGCTTACAGGAAAATACTGTCTAAGTCCCTCTACTTCAAGAAGAGGCGCTGCATTATAATTAGCTGACATTTGCCTCGGCCTCCTTTTTCATTCTTTCAATCCTTGCCTTAAGTTCCGGCGGCATCTCAACCTTTGGAGCTCTCTCATCAAGAAGCCATGTAGCTGCAGAATGTGTCTCTGTTATCTTGAACATAGGCGGCTCAAGCTTATCATCGATCTCAAGTGCATAGGCATTTCTTGGTGCAAAGGCATCACCCTCTTTTTCATGAAGAAGATTTGGAGGTGAACCAGGAATTGTATATAGTCTGTCATCATCTGTGCCAAGGTCAGGCATAGCTGATAAAAGGCCCCATGTATAAGGATGTCTTGGATCATAGAAGATCTCATTGATATTGCCGACTTCTACGATCTTACCTGCATACATAACGTTTACATAATCAGCAACCTTAGCTACTACGCCAAGGTCATGTGTGATATATATAACTGCAATATCTCTTTCCTTCTGAACCTTCTTGATAAGCTCAAGTATCTTGGCCTGAATGTTAACATCAAGAGCTGTAGTTGGCTCGTCGCAGATAAGAAGATCCGGATTACAGGAAAGAGCTATAGCAATAACAACCCTCTGTCTCATACCACCGGAGAGCTGATGCGGATACTGCTTCATTCTCTTTTCAGCATCTTCTATACCAACTTCTTTTAAAAGCTCAACTGATCTTTTAAAGGCATCCTTCTTGTCGATCTTGTAGTGCCAGAGCATTCCTTCCATGATCTGCTTACCAATTGTCATGGTAGGATCAAGACTTGTCATAGGATCCTGGAATACCATAGCGATCCTTCGGCCATTGATATGCTTTCTGATCCACTTTTTATCCATCTTGAGGATATCAGCTTCTTTCCACTGAGCTGTCTCATCGTTGTCCGGATTGTAGTCGATACCGCCCTTATTATCACGGTATCTGTAAATGATCTGGCCAGAATTAACTACTGCGTTCTTAGCAAGAATTCCCATTGCAGCGCGCATGGTTACTGACTTACCTGAGCCAGACTCACCAACAATGGCAACAGTCTCACCCTGGAACAGATCTATATTCACACCACGGATAGCATGTACATCTCCGGCGGTTGTCTTAAAGGTGATGTCAAGGTCTTTGACATCAAGTATTTTTTCTCGTTTCTTTTCTTCACTCATGTCGTAGTTACATCTCCTTTAACTTAGGATCAAGTGCTTCTCTGAGTCCGTCAGCCACCAGGTTGAAGCTAAGCATCAGAAGTGCCATAACAACAATAGGTGGGATGATCTGATAAGGATGAGTTGTAAAACTGTTGAATCCTTCTGAGATAAGTGATCCCAGTGAACATCTTGGTACAGGAATTCCAAGTCCAACGAAGGACAGGAATGCCTCTGTGAAAATAGCTGTTGGAATAGAGAACATAACCTGTGTGATTATAGGTCCGATTATATTAGGAAGAACCTCACTAAAGATTATGTGAAGGTTACTTGCTCCAAGGGTTCTTGATGCAAGTACGAACTCCTGCTCCTTGAGCTTAAGCATCTCAGCTCTGGCGATTCGGCTCATACCAACCCATTCAGTCAGCATCAAGGCTACGATAATCGTGATCATACCCGGCTTAAATACCAAAAGAAGAAGTGTTACGATTACCAGCCTTGGAATACCATTGGCTATCTCAAGTATTCTCTGCATCACCATATCCACTTTGCCGCCAAAGTATCCTGAGATAAGACCATAACTCATTCCAATGATCATATCGATGATCGCAGCTGCTACTGCGATTATGAGTGAAACCTGAGCACCGGACCATGTCCTTGTCCAGATATCTCTTCCAAAATTGTCACTTCCAAACCAGTAGAAGGTATCCGGAAGCTTTTTTTCAAAGTAATAATTTACTGTCTTGGTTCCTGTTGTAGTCTTGATATTCTCATGTCCGTCAAAAAAGCCTGTATACTCAATAACAGGTATTCTTGGTGCAAGGTTTTTGAGTTCAAGATTCTGTCCTGAGTATGTGTACTCATTCATGACAGGTCCGACAAATGCAAAGAATGTAATTACAAGTACAAAGATAAGTCCAAATACAGCACTCTTTTTACGTCTGAATCTTGCTACAACTTCTTTCCAGAAATTCTGGGATGCAAAGTTTGTATCCACAAAATCATCTGCTGTTTTTCCCTTTAATTTGAAATCCGCTG
>NZ_JAILQF010000267.1 GCF_024699075.1 Butyrivibrio sp. | reverse complement strand
TCTACGAAACTCCCACAATCCTCAAACATTCACAAATCCGCACTACGTGCTACTTTGCTCATGTTTGGCGGGTCATAAATTCATATTCGATTTCGAGCAAGCTCGAATCGAAATGACTTTTGACCCTTACGTCATAATATGCAAAAAATATGTATAAATTTTCATTTTTGTAGTATTATGTATTTACGCATCTTTAAGGCAATGACCATATTACAGTAATTGTACACTATTTAACAGCATTATCGGGATGTTTTTGTAAAAAGAAGGAAATTCCTTATTAACTGCCTAAGATAGTCAAATTGTAAGTAAAGCAGCATGTTTATAATGTGCGAAGTTTGAATTAAAAAAAGAGATGAATTGCCTTAAGATAAGTTATAATGTTGATAATAGTTTTAAATCGTTAAAACCACTAGAAGGGAACAGGAGGAACATATGGCAAGAAAGGTTTTTGATTTCAGTGCAGATGAAGATAACAGTAAGGAAACTAAAGATGTAAATCCTGTGACCTATAAGGTTTTTTATTCAGATGTTAAGATCCCAACCCCCAAGCAGCCAATAATGGTTCTTACCAATCCCGGCGGTGTATTTGAACATCATATAAGTGGTCACTTTATGGATCCTGCAAAGCGCACCAGCTTTTCATCAGATGATCCAAATGCCAAGGCTGATATAGTTAAGATAGATGCAAGATTCGTTGAATTTGTAAAGTGGCTTGGCTCAGGCAGGATAAGCGTAAGGCTCTCTGGCAAAAATGTCAGAGGCGGATTTGCCATATATAAGATAAGAGAGGTTGAGTCAGGAATATCTTCACAGCTTTCTGCTCAGGATGGCTTCCTTCAATATATGATATCAAGACTTCTTGACAGTCATATATCAGAAGAGGAGTTTGAAGCAGAAAGAAACGAGAATGAGGAAGAGGCTGATGATGACAGCATGAAGCTTACATCACTTCAGTCTATAACGGACTTTTTGAAATGTGCCGGCAAAACTTTTCCTTCTAATATAAGAAGCTGGGCTAGACGAAATCTTGCAGTAGCCAATTCTGAAGAAGTTTCAAGCGAAGAAAGGCGCCATGCTCAAAGGGCTCTTTCTACCATGATGAATATTCAGTGGAGAGATTCATATTTTGAATCGATCGATCCTGTAGAAGCAAGACGTATCCTTGATGAAGAACTTTATGGCATGGAGAATGTCAAGCAAAGGATCATAGAGACTATAATACAGATCAACAGGACTCACAAACTTCCTGCTTATGGAATTCTTTTGATAGGACCTGCAGGAACGGGTAAGTCTCAGATTGCATATGCAATAGCAAGAATCTTAAAGCTTCCCTGGGCAGCACTTGATATGAGCGCAGTTCATGACCCCGAGCAGCTTACAGGAAGTTCCAGAATATATGCTAATGCAAAGCCCGGATCTATAATGGAAGCTTTTTCAAGGGCGGGTCAGTCCAATCTTGTATTTATAATCAATGAGCTTGATAAAGCGGATAATGATTCATCATCAGGTAATCCTGCTGATGCGCTTCTGACTCTTCTTGATAATCTTGGCTATACAGATAATTACATGGAATGTATGATTCCTACAACAGGTGTATATCCAGTAGCTACTGCCAATGACAGAAGCAGGATATCAGATCCTCTTCTTACAAGATTTGCTGTAATAGAGCTTCCTGATTATACACATGATGAAAAGAGGACTATTTTCCTAAAATATTCTCTTCCAAGAGTACTCAGAAGACTTGGACTTAGTCAGAAAGAGTGCGTTGTATCCAAAGAGGCAGCAGATGTTGTTGTAGATCATTACAAGAATGTATCAGGAGTTAGAGACTTGGAGCAGGCAGCAGAGCATATGGCAGCTCATGCTCTGTATCTTATAGAGACAAGCGGTGTAAAGTCAGTCAAGTATGATGCCAAAACTGCTAAGGAGCTTATGGACTCATAAAAAAATATAAATAATATAGTATTAGTATAGGTACCCAAAACATATAATAGATAAGATGATTCACTAATTTAGGGAGTTTATTTATGAATATACAAATAGAAGCACACAATATGAAGCTTGCAGCACCAAAGCTTGCTGCAACGAGCGCAGATGATCGTAACAAAGCACTTTTAATGATAGCAGATGCGCTTTCCAAAAATAAAGAAGAGATATTTGCAGCTAATAACGAGGATATGGAGGCTGCAACTAGTGAAGGCCTTGCCCAGTCTATATTAAAGAGGCTTAAGTTTAATGACCAGAAGCTTTCAGATGCAATTGCCGGTATAAGACAGCTTGTAGAGCTTCCAGATCCAACAGGTAAGGTTCTTTTAAAAAGAGAACTGGATGAAGGACTTGTACTTACAAGAGTAAGTGTGCCGATAGGCGTTATAGGAGTTATCTTTGAAGCCCGTCCTGATGCCCTTGTTCAGATCGCATCATTATGTATTAAAAGCGGTAACTGCGCTATATTAAAAGGTGGCAAGGAAACAGCAAGGACCAACAAAGTGCTTTTTAATATAATAAAAGAAAGTGTAATTGAAGCAGGACTTCCCAAGGAATGCCTTCTCCAGGCCGAGCTCCACAATGAGATAGATGAGCTTCTTGCCTGCGATCAGGATGTGGATCTGCTGATCCCAAGAGGATCCAATAAATTCGTAAGACATATCATGGACAATACCAAGATACCTGTAATGGGCCATTCAAGTGGTATCTGTCATATTTATGTTGATGACAAAGCTGACCTTGAAGCTGCAATTCCTGTTATCATAGATGCCAAGATACAGTATCCTGCAGCATGCAATGCAGTAGAAACTATTCTTGTAAACAGGAAGATAGCAGGTGGATTCCTTCCAAAGCTCGCAAAGGCATTTACAGATAATTCTGTTAAGATAAGAGGAACAGGTGAAGTCTGTGATATACTAAGTAATATTGCAGATGTTGAGATCATGGGCGAAGATGACTTTGCTACTGAGTATAATGATCTTATAGTTTCTATAAAATTAGTAGATAATGTACAGGAAGCTGCAGATCATATAAACCGCTTCGGATCTCATCATACTGACTGCATTTTTACTACAGAAGACAAGGTTTCTGATTACTTTATGCAGATGGTTGATAGTGCAGGCGTATATTGTAACTGTTCTACTCGCTTTGCAGATGGATACAGATATGGATTTGGAGCAGAGGTTGGAATCAGTACAGGTAAGCTTCATGCAAGAGGACCGGTTGGTCTTGAAGGACTTGTGACTTATAAGTACAAGCTTATAGGAAATGGACATACTGTAGGTGATTATGCTTCTGGTCGTAAATCATTTCATCATAAGGATATAGATTTTTAAATTAAGATATGAAATATAAGAGACGGGTTAATTCTTTTTTCATAATGATAATAATGCTCTTGGTACTTCTATCCGGCTGCCGGAAAAGCGGTGAACAAGGGCAGGCTGCTGATAGCGAAAGTGTTTCTTCATCTTCAGGATCTTTTGATTCTGAAAATGAGGATGAGAGTCTGATGTTAGAAGGAAGCAGTGCTTCCGAATATGACTGGGAAGAAGAATTTTATAAGGGAATTTCATACTGGGCTCCAACACAATGGGACAAAGAGGAAGCTGATGATGGAGCTTCATTAAAGTATCTTGATACCCAAAGTCCTGATTACTTCCTTTTGGAGTATGATAATAATACATCTTTTACCAGTGAGGAAAGAGAAGATCCGCTTCTTTATGAGAATGCGCTTATAAATGGTGGATATGTAGATCCGAATTCAAGCCAGGGCGTAGCTGTAATGCTTGGCGATGGCCTTGCTTTTAAGGTGACAGGAAGCTATTCTATTGATGATATAAGCTATCAGGGAATTATATATTTTATACCTGTTGGAGATTATGGCACTATAGTAGCCAGTTTTATGCATGCTCAGGATGTGGATGACGAAAGCGATCATTCCTGCCTTGAGATGGTCATATCAACTTTAAAGATAGATGATGAATCTATCCCTGAAGACAGCAGGAATCTCGGAATAACCATGCTTGGTACTCTTCCTGTTACTCTTGTTGATGATGATAATTTCGTGATAACGGCAACTGCTATAACTAATGAAGGCATCAGCTTAAACATAGTTAATAATTCTGATGAAAAAAACAGTATAATGCTTCAGGAATTGTCAATAAACGGATATATGGTCGATGGAGCAATTAATTATGAATATGATGGGTTTGATTTTAGCAGCAGTAGTTTATATTTAGAGGGCGGAAAGCAACAAGAGGTGGTTTTGACCGCAGAAAATCTTGAAGAATATAATATTACAGATATAGGTAGAGTTGGAATTAAATTCTACTGCTATGATAGTTCATATAATACGTTTTATGATAGTGATTATTTGATTTTTGATACAGTAGAAGATTATGACAATGACAGCTATGCTACTTATGAAGCATCTGATGATATTGTGTATCAGGATGAAAATGTGGTTATCACATATGAAGGTATAACGGATTCTAATGCATGTTTTGGAATTAGAAGCCTTAAGAATGAAATTATAGATGTTTCCGGTAAGAAAGTTTCTGTTGATGGAGAGTTTGTATCAACGTCAGCATATGCTACTGTTTATCCTGATACGTTTTGCAGAATGAAATTAGAAAAGGCAGAATTTACTTCAGGATCTGAAATGCTTATATCTTTTCAAATTACTGTGAACAGCTCACGCTATAGCACCGACAACTGTTCCGTGAATCTGTAACAGCTATAGTCTTGATCAGTTTCAAGACGCAAACATTATCAGCTGCCCTGTATATTTTCTTTTATTACTATATGTTAGTAGTAAGGGAAAATATACAGGGCAGTTCTTTTTGGTAGTAAATATTTTCTATCCCTTGAAATATGGTTATCAGAGACAGCAAAAAAGTTTAATTGCCTCCTGTAACAGGAATAATTCAAGACTTAATTTTTCAACTTATTAATTTATTTAGAATCAATTTAAGTTCAATTTAGTATTGGGGGTTATCCTAGCTTTATCAAAAGAAGCAAGCTAAAGCCGATAATAATGTATCAAATACGATTGGCAGTTTAGTAGTTTATAAGATTAGAAAGGATAATCACAATGAAGAGAAAAACAGCAGCAATTCTTACAGGAATCGTTCTTACATTTTCAGCAGTAGTATCAGGATGCTCAAGCACAGATACATCAACTGCAGAAAGTACAACAGAAGAAGCGACAGAAGATACATCTGAGGAAGTAACTGTTGAGACAGATGGAGCAGAAGGCAGTAATAGTGAATCTATAGATGTAGCAGAAAACGGAGAAATACCTGATGGAGAGGCACCAACAGGTGACATGCCAGAGGGTGGCGCACCTGAAGGAGAAATGCCTGAAGGTGGAGCTCCAAACGGAGAAGCTCCTTCAGGAGATATGCCAGAGGGCGGTGGATTTGGCGGCGGTGCCAATACACAGACTTATGACTACGAAGGAGATATAAGCGGTACACTTGTAGCTGATGCAACAGAGGTTACTTCAGAAAGCGAAGAGATAGAATCAACAACAGCTGATGTTAATGTTGCTACAGCAATGAATGCAGGAACACTTACTATCAAGAACGGAACTCTTACAAAGTCAGGTGATGATGACAACGGAGATAATTGTAACTTCTATGGTATAAACTCAATCATCCTGTCTGTAAATGAAGGTTCAACATTATATATTTCAGATTCTGATCTTAGCGCAGATTCTACAGGATCAAATGCAATGTTCGCAACAGATTCAGGTACAATCTATGCTTATAACGATACGATCACAACTACATCAGATAACTCAAGAGGTCTTGATGCAACTTATGCAGGAACAATTGTTGCAGACAGCATGAACATTACTACAAATGGAGACCACTGCGCTACAATAGCAACAGACAGAGGCGGCGGATCTATTTCTGCTACTAACTCCACACTTTCAACAGCTGGTTCAGGATCACCTCTTCTTTATTCTACAGGAGATATAGAAGTTGATAATGTAATAGGTACAGCTTCGGGAAGCCAGATTGCAGGTATGGAAGGACTTAACACAATCCTTATCTACAATTCAGACTTAACATCTACTATTACTAAGGCTACAGCATCAGATCCTGTTGCTAATGCAGTTATCATATATCAGTCAACATCAGGTGATGCCGAGACAACTACAGGTGATACGGCTCTGTTCCAGGCTGTTGATTCATCTCTTACAAGTTCAATAGCAGAAGGATCATTCTTCTATGTAACTAATACAGATGCTACTATTTATGTAGAGAATACAGATATAAGCTATGATTCAAGTGCAGCTGATCTTCTTACAATAGAAGGTAATGATGCTAACAGCTGGGGTACAGCTGGTTCTAATGGCGGTGATGTAACATTCACAGCATCAGAACAGGTTCTTGAAGGAGATCTTGTAGTAGATACTATATCTTCAGTAGATTTTTATCTTCTTAATGGTTCAACATGGACAGGTTCAGCTGAGATAGAAGAAAATGCTGTTAATACAAGTGCTACAGATGCACCTATTACAATAAATGTAAGCTCAGATTCTACATGGGTAGTAACTGAAAGCTGCACTATAAGTGCTCTTAACGTAGAAGATGGCGGACAGGTTGTTGATGAAAAGGGTAATACAGTAACTATCATTGCAAATGGTGAGACAGTAGTAGAAGGTACAAGTGATATCACAGTTACAGTTGAAGGTTCTTATGGAACATCTGTAGAAACAAGTGATGCAAACGAAGAGTCCACAACTTACATCGACCGTACTGCATTTGATGAGTATTATGGCACATCAACAGATCTTGGAACTAATTCATAATTAAACTCCACAGAGGTACACTAAGCCCTGCTTTGGCTATATGCCAAGTGGGGCTTTTCTAATGTGTAAACTTTGGGTGAAAAATGCCTTCTTGGATTCATGTAATATGATTTCAGCACATAGAAATACATCCATTTTATGATATACTACAAAGGCACCAATAAGATTATTGCAAAAATGTTCGAAAAATAAAAAATAATCCGATATAATGGAGTAGTGTCAATTTTGTGGTGAAATAAAGATTTATGAGGTGGATAAGTTTTATGAAGATTTTAAGAAAAGTAGCAGTGACTCTGGCAGCAGTTTTATTTTGCAGTAGTTTAGTATCTATTACGTCATATGCAGGTGAGTATATTCTTTTCGAAAATCCGGAGGGTTTTGGATATTATTCTTATGCAGATATGTATCCTGATCTCTATCAGGCTTATGGTTATGATAAAAATCTTCTTTGGTCCCATTATGTTAATAACGGATATAGCGAGGGCCGAATTGCAATGGTAGACAGAAGGTCTATCCTTACTGTAGAGAATTTTGATGCTGCCCGTTATGCG
>NZ_JAILQF010000254.1 GCF_024699075.1 Butyrivibrio sp. | reverse complement strand
GCAGGTTGTGGTGAGACACCTTACGTTAAGCTTGTAACTCAGCTCTTTGGTGACAGAATGTATGTTGCAAACGCAACAGGATGTACTTCAATTTGGGGTAACTCTTCACCTTCAACACCTTATACCGTAAATGCGGAAGGCCATGGACCTGCATGGGATAACTCATTGTTCGAGGACAACGCAGAGTTTGGTATGGGTATGGTACTTGCTCAGAACGCACTTCGTGATGCAATAAAAGAGCAGGTTGAGACAATCGTGGCCGATGGCGGAAAAGCTAAGGCTGCAGCTCAGAAGTGGCTTGATACATTCAGCAACGGCGCTGAGAATACAGCAGCTACAAATGAACTTATCGCAGCACTTGACGGTGATAATTCAGATGCAGCTAAATATATTAAGAAGAATAAAGACTTTGTAGCTAAGAAGTCACAGTGGATCTTCGGTGGTGACGGATGGGCATTCGATATCGGATTCGGTGGTCTCGATCACGTACTTGCTTCCGGTAAGGATGTAAACGTTCTCGTTGTTAACACTGAGGTTTACTCAAATACAGGTGGACAGGCTTCCAAGGCTACTCCTGTAGGTGCAGTTGCACAGTTCGCAGCAGGTGGTAAGGCTATCAAGCAGAAAGACCTTGCTTCTATCGCTATGAGCTATGGCTACGTATATGTAGCTCAGATCGCTATGGGTGCTAACATGAACCAGACACTTCAGGCTCTTCGTGAGGCTGAGGCTTATCCGGGTCCATCACTTGTTATCGCTTATGCTCCTTGTATCAACCATGGTATCAAGGTTAACGGCGGTATGACAGGATGTATGACAGAGGAAAAGAGAGCCGTTGAGTGCGGTTACTGGAACCTCTTCAGATACAACCCAGCAGCAGAAGGCAAGAAGTTCACACTCGACTTCAAGAACACAAAACCTGAGAACTATCAGGAATTCCTTGATGGTGAGGTTCGTTACATGTCACTGAAGAAGAGCAATCCTGCTAACGCTGACAGAATGTACGCTGAGAATGCTCAGAATGCTAAGGATCACCTTGCATATCTGGAAAGACTTGTATCAATGTATGATACAAACAGCTAAGAGATAATAAGTCTCTATATAAGCTAAAACTAATATCCCCTGCGACGAAAGTCGCAGGGGATATTTTTGTGCTTGAAATATAAACTACAGAAGATGGATCGGTGGTACAAAGTTTGAAAGTGTTCCACTTTCAAACCCGAATTGGTGTCGCGAGCTCCACCAATATCGAACCATTAGTCACTCGTTTCACTCGCGACATGAGGTTAAAAATGAAAACCACGAGAGCGTTTTTTTACATAAAAAAGAAATCCGCAGAAACTGCGGATTTCTAAGAATATTTTTAGTTAGCTGATGCCAGTTTTTGAAGAGCTTTATCTGCAATAACTATCGGATAATGTTCTTCAAGGAAGATAGAACTGCAAGTTGCTGTATCCACCATCTTTGCATACTCACCAAACAGATTGCAAAGGTTTGTAAAACGCTTATCATTCTGGTTGCCATATATGCAGAGTAGATATCCACCTTCGTCCTCGTTACGGAATAAAGTATTGCGGCTGTGGAAGCCCGGAGGAAGAAGTGCCGGAAGCTTTAATACATCATGCATTGAGTTCAGCTTAAAGCAGCAGAAGGAATTTTCATTGTTTCTTGCTGCTCTTTTTATAGATGCATTAAGACCTGCCTTAAGTCTCTTGGATTCATGATTGGTAACTCCGTCAAGGAATCCGGAGAAGTCGCCGTCCTGAAGACGATGGAACAGATCCATGACCTCTTCATCTTCATTTTCTTCTGTATTCTCGGAATAGTCCACATTACCATTTTCATAGGACGCATTATCATCCTGAACAGACGGGCCAAATTCTGAAAAACGTGTATCCAGCTCTTCAGGATCCTCAGACTTGGTAATAACCAGAATAATACACTCTGAGTTAACAGGAATAGCCTCTATCATGAGCGGAACATCCTCTGCATTAAAGCCAAAACGAGTATTGGCCTGATGCATCATTTCCTGGAAAAGTTCACGCGCTTTATCAGTACCATATGCGAGCTCACTAACTTTGAGCTGTCTCTTGGTAAGATCCTCTCTGGTAAGTGTGCAACGGATCTGGTGATCATTCACCTTCTCAATTTTCATAAACTTACCTCCTGCTTTTGTTATTTCATCCTTGAAAACTTAGCTGTAAAAATTGATTACACAAATACTAAGGTAAACCTTGCGTAATGTCAATATATGTATCGGTCCAAAGCCCTATAATTAAGAGTCTTTTTTCTAAAAAAATAAAAAGAATTTATAAATAAGGGTATTGCAAAAATGGAATAATGGCTGTATAATATTTCCTCGTGAGATGCCTTTCCAGGATATGTATCCGGAAGGGGGGCATGTTTTCTAAAATATCGTAATTAGTTCTGCATCAGACAGAACGCCTTACAGACATATTAGTCTGAGGGATTACCCATTTTTGAAAAATAACAAAACAATTTAAATTAAACAACGTATCAAAAATCTGAAATTATCATACCTGCGGTATTTGTATGACTTTTGCTTTTGGGAGCCGAATTATGCAGATAACCAAAACAAAACGCAAGTATTTCGCAGTCTATAAGTAGCATTTCGCTACGATATTTCAAGGAGTTTTTATTATCAGGGTACGGAATGGCATCTCATAAGAGGACAAAAGCATCTTTTTTGAAAAAAGGCAGTTTAAAACAAAATATCAGAATTTATATCACGGATACCTTTTGGTGCTGATAGAACCTTTGGACAAAAGAAATACTTGTGACTAAATTAACATTTATAACAAGAGGATCCCGCCAATTGCATATAATTGTAGATCATGTCACAAAGCTTACAGACGCACAGCCTGACGAAAAGATTCGGAGGGCTGTGTTTTTGAATGCGTTAATGCATATATAAATTATATCACATTTAGTTATGATCAGATAAAAAAGCAAAACGTTAAAATGGGGAGGAATAGCCCCAGAGATGGCACTGTATCACGTTATGTGGTAAAATATAACCCGGTCAAAACTATAAGAATTTGAGGGAAGAGGTTTTATGAAACATAAGGTTATACCGGTACTTGTAATTATTTTCCTTATATTTTTACTTGGTGGAGGATATGTTGGTAAAAAATTATACGACAAATATTCCTACAGTAATGAACAGGCAGATACAACCAGCTATTTTGGAATAGAAGATGAGGCGGATGTTCCGATCATTCTTCAGTATGAAAAAACGGATCTTCATGCCAGACTTATTGATGGCGTTTATTATATGACATTTTCAGATGTACAGGAGTATTTAAACGACCGTTTCTACTACGGCGAAGAGGAGCAGATCCTTGTTTATACAACTCCTGGTGCGATCTTAACAGCAAATGTCGGTGAGAGCACAGTAAGCTCTACTGACGGATCCTCAGAGGATCTTGGATATGCAGCTGCTGTATTCGAAGGTGATACTCTTTATGTAGCAATGGACTACGTAATGAAATACACTAATTTCTCATACACAGCTTATACTGACCCTAATCACATCACCATGTTCACAGAATTTGGTCAGGAAGTTAGAGCTACTATCAAGAAGGATACTAAATTAAGACTTCGCGGCGGCGTTAAGAGTGAGATCCTTGTAGGACTTAATAAGTCAGATACAGTTGTAATACTTGAGAAGCTTGAAGACTGGGCTAAGGTTGTAAGCCCTGACGGCTATATCGGATATGTTGAAAACAAGTTTCTGGAAAATATCCAGACAGTAGACCTCCTTGCGCCTAGCCACTATGCAGAGCCTGAATATACAACAGTTAAGATGAATGGCAAGGTTAACCTTGTATGGCAGTCTATTGGCGGCAAAGCAGGTAATTCAACCCTTTCATCAGCAATATCAGGAACAACCGGTATCAATGTTATCTCACCAACATGGTTTTCCCTTAGTGATAATGAAGGCGGCATAGAATCTTTTGCCACTCAGGATTATGTAAATACAGCTCATGCAAACGGAATGCAGGTTTGGGCAGCACTTGATAACTTCAATAACTCCTTCTTTAGAGATGGAGAGGGGCACACTGCTACAGTACTTGCGACTAGCACATCAAGAGCAAGACTTATTGATAACCTTATGAGTGAAGTAAGAGCCTATGGAATCGATGGAATCAATGTCGATCTTGAGTTTACAGGTTCAAGTCTTGAAGATATCGCAGCTGATGGCGGTGAAGACTATATAGAATTCATCAGAGAGCTTTCAATTGCCTGCAGAGCTAATGGAACAGTACTTTCTGTTGATATCCCTGTTCCTATGGGCAATAGCTTTTTTCATAGAAAAGAGCTTGGAGTTGTTTGTGACTACGTAATTATCATGGCTTACGATGAGCACTATGAAGGAAGCGCAGAAGCTGGTTCTGTTGCATCCATCACTTATGTTGAAGAGGGAATCAAGAATACTCTTGAAGATGTACCAGCTGATAAGCTCGTAAACGGTATACCATTCTATACAAGAATATGGTTCACAAGTACTGATGGAACAGTTCAGAGCCAGGCAGGTGGCATGTCCTGGGCAGCTAGCTACATAAGCTCAAACGGCATTGAGATGACCTGGGATCAGAATACCTGTCAGTATTATGGAACCTATACACAGTCTGATGGAACCAAGGTTGAGATCTGGCTTGAAGATGCAGAATCAATCCAGACAAAGCTTAATGTAATGGACGTTAATGGCTGCGCAGGTGTTGCAGCATGGCAGCTTGGATATGAGACAAGCGATATCTGGCCTATTTTAGAGGCGTATGTAAATAATTGATTTGAAGTAGTAGAGGTATTAAGAAGTGGAAACACAGGTAGTAGTAATTGATGAAAACAATATAGACGAAAAAGCACAGGAAGCTTTGAAAAAAGCTGGAGAGATCCTTCTTAGAGGTGGCCTTGTTGCTTTTCCCACAGAGACCGTATATGGACTTGGCGGGGACGGAAGAAATCCTGATTCGTCAAAAAAGATCTATGCCGCAAAGGGTAGACCCTCTGATAACCCGCTGATAGTGCATATCTGGCAGGTTGAGGATCTGTACAAGGTGGCATCAGATGTTCCGGAAGCTGCAATAAAGCTTGCTAACGCCTTCTGGCCCGGACCACTTACTATGATCCTTAATAAGTCTGATCTTATTCCACTTGAGACAACAGGCGGTCTTGAAACAGTTGCAATCCGTATGCCAAGTAATAAGATCGCAGCGCAGATGATCAAAGAAGGCGGCGGATTTATTGCAGCTCCAAGCGCCAACACATCAGGAAGACCATCTCCTACAGTGGCCAAGTACTGCATAGAAGACCTTGACGGCAAGGTTGATATGATAATTGACGGAGGCCAGGTTGGAATAGGCCTTGAGTCAACTATTGTTGATCTTACCGCAAATGTTCCAATGATACTTCGCCCGGGATACATAACCTATGAGATGTTAAAAGAGGTACTTCCGGATGTAACTATCGATAAAACAATTATTGATTCAAACTCAAAAGAAAAACCAAAAGCACCTGGAATGAAATACCGCCACTATGCGCCAAAAGGCGAGTTAACAATAGTGGAAGGTTCCCAGGAACATGTGTTAAAATATATTAATGAGCGTGCGCTAAAGATGCATGAGCAGGGTCTTAAGGTAGGCATCATAGCAACAGATGCTACTGCTAAAGACTACAAGGCTGATGTTGTCAAAAGCGTTGGGTCAAGGGAAGACGAGAGGAGCGTTGCGCACGAACTTTTCCGCATACTTCGTGAGTTTGATGACGAAGATGTGGATGTCATGTTTTCAGAATCCTTTGATACAAATGGTATAGGTCAGGCTATAATGAACAGGCTCTTAAAGGCTGCCGGTCAGCATGTTGAGCATATATAATGCGATAAAATGGGACATTTTATCGCTAGGAATTGGTGCTGTATGTCGCCACCAATTCCCAGTGTTTGTTTATAATATATACATCAAATAAAATATTAAGCGGAAGGAAGTACACACAATGATAGCACTTGGCAGTGATCATGGCGGATATGATCTTAAAGTCGCAGTAATGGAGCATCTCAAGGAGAGAGGAATCGAGTACAAGGATTTTGGTACTTACGACAAGAATTCCTGCGATTATCCTGATTTTGGTCTGGCAGCAGCTAAAGCTGTAGCATCCGGAGAATGTGAAAAGGGTATCGTTATCTGCACAACCGGAATTGGAATTTCTATGGTTGCTAATAAAGTAAAGGGCGTTCGCTGCGCACTTTGCTCTGAAGTATCATCAGCAAGACTTACAAGAGAGCATAATGATGCCAACGTTCTTGCCATGGGAGGCGGATTCGTAGGATCTGTTCTTGGATGCGAGATCGTTGATACATTCCTTGATACAGAGTTTTCTGGTCTTGAAAAGCACAGCCGCAGAATCAAAAAGATGATGGATAATGAATGATCATCGAAAAATTATTCTGAATACATATTCTATAAAAAGTATTCAAAAAGTAAACGGACCTTTTGGGGGCCGTGAATTCTTAAATAGACAATCAAATGCTAACTAATATAAAAGAGGAGAATAACAATGTCTAAAATTGTAGTAATGGATCACCCACTTATCAAACACAAGATCGGTCTTATCAGAAGAAAGACAACAGGAACTAACGAATTCAGAAGGATCATCAGTGAGATAGCAGAGCTTATCTGTTATGAAGCAACAAGAGATCTTGAGCTTCAGGATGTTGAGATAGAGACACCCATTACTACAACAGTAGTACAGGAACTTAAGGGAAGAAAGCTCTGCGTAGTTCCGATTCTTCGCGCGGGTCTTGGAATGGTTGATGGTATGCTCGAGCTTATACCTGCAGCAAAGGTTGGTCATATCGGTCTTTACCGCGACCCTGAAACACTTAAGCCTGTTGAATATTATTGCAAACTTCCTGCTGATGTTGCAGACAGAGAAATCTTCGTAGTTGATCCTATGCTTGCTACAGGCGGATCATCAGCTGCAGCTATCCAGATGCTCAAGGAAAAAGGCTGCAAGCATATCCACTTCATGTGCATTATCGCAGCTCCTGAAGGAATCAAGACAGTTCAGGAAGCTCATCCTGATATTGATATCTTCATCGGAACAGTTGATGAAAAGCTCAACGAGCATGGCTACATCGTACCAGGACTTGGTGATGCCGGTGACAGAATTTTCGGAACAAAATAATTTGTTCGGAGGACTAAGATGAAAAGAGAAGACTATATTACCTGGGATGAGTACTTTATGGGAGTAGCAAAGCTTGCCGGTATGAGATCCAAGGATCCCAATACACAGGTGGGTTCATGCATAGTAAGCCAGGACAATAAGATCTTATCCATGGGTTATAACGGCTTCCCAACAGGCTGCTCTGATGAAGAGTTTCCTTGGGAAAGAGATGGAGAAGACGAACTTGCAACTAAATATCCGTTTGTTACTCATTCAGAGCTTAATGCGATCTTAAATTATCGCGGCGGTTCGCTTGAAGGTGCAAAGATATATGTTTCTCTTTTCCCTTGTAATGAATGTGCCAAGGCTATCATTCAGGCAGGTATCAGAACTGTTATTTATGACAGTGACAAATACGAAAATACAGCATCTACAAGAGCATCCAAGAAGATGTTCAATGCTGCAGGTGTAAGGTATTATCAGTATCAGCGCACAGGTCGTAATATACACATTTCTATTTAAGACGGGATTTTTATGGCAAGAAGACGAGGGGTGAAAATTGCACATCGAAGGGTGAAAAAATCATTTCAGGTCATGGCACTTTGTGTCGTGACTTCGATTTGTATACGCTTTGCTGCAGTTAACACTCCTTATACTGCCTATGCTACTTCTGAGACTAAAAAGGCCTTGGATGATGCCAAGGAAGAACGTGAAAACCTCCAGAATGAGCTTGATGAAAAAAATGAAGAAGTTAATGACCTTAAGTCGGAGCAAAGCGACCTCAAGTCAGAACTTTCTAACCTTAATACCCAGCTCTCAGATGTAAGTAATAATCTGGCCCAGATCGAAGCTGATATAGATACAAAAAAAGCAGAAATAGAAGAAACTCAGGCACAACTTGAAGCAGCGATGCAGACAGAAGCAGACCAGTATGCTGCAATGAAAAAGCGTATTCAGTTTATATACGAATCCCAGGATTTTGTGCTTATTGAGATACTTCTTGAAGCAGAAAGCTTTGCGGATTTTCTGAATAACAGTGAGTATATACGTCTTCTTTCTGAATATGACAGGGAGCAGCTCATTGCATATCAGAATACGGTAGCTAGCATCGAAGAAGCCAAAGCACTGCTTGAAGCAGAGCAGGCTGAGCTTGAATCCTATCAGGCAGCCCAGATTGAAGAGCAGAACAGAGTATCAGGACTTGTAACATCTACAAGTAATGCAGTAAGTAACTATTCTGATCAGATCGATGCTGCGGAAGCTGAGGCAGAAGCCAAGGAAGCGGAGATCGCTGCCAAGGACAATGATATAGCAGAGCTTCAGAAGAAACTTGAAGAAGAAATAAGACTTTCAAGACTTGCTGCGGCATCGTCATGGAGAGATATTTCAGAAGTGACATTTGCAGAAGGAGACAGATTCCTTCTTGCTAATCTTATTTACTGTGAAGCAGGCGGTGAACCTTATGAAGGACAGCTTGCAGTTGGAGCTGTCGTAATAAACAGAGTACTGTCTAGTGTGTACCCTGATACAGTTGTGGGAGTTATATACCAGAACAAACAATTTTCACCTGTTGCTAGTGGAAGACTTGAGCTTGCTCTTGCGCAGGACAAGGCAACTGCTTCCTGTTACAGGGCAGCAGATGAAGCCATGAGCGGAGTCACCAATATCGGAACCTGCGTATATTTCAGGACTCCGATCCCAGGACTTGAAGGTATACAGATAGGCGGACATATTTTCTACTAAGAAAAAGATAAATTTATTATTATAAGAAAAGGTAATTCCGGAAGGTTATCCGCGCACATTATTTCGAAGGTTCGATATCTGGATCTCTAAGGGCAGATATAGCTCAGAAAGTCTTCTTTCGTTGATGATCTTGATAAGACGGTCAAGGCTTTCAAGACACTCGTGCATCTGACCAGCAGTTAACAGGCTCTTGTCATAAGCCTCAGCCAGTTCGTCAAGATCCACGACTTCGAAACGATCATCAGGATAGATGACCACATCTGCGAGAAGATCTACAACCATTATTGAATTGTCTTCGGGACCTTTTTGATAGGACACGATGTCAAAATACCACCTGCTGAAGGTGCCATCGTCTCTGTAGAACTTACTCATTTTGAAGCCTTGATCCAGGAAATAACAGGAATATCCGTAAGAAAGATAATCTTTTTGGCGAAAAGCACGCCATGACGTCATGATCATGGTTGAATCATGATAGAGAATGACATCATCCTTTAATTTAATACACTCATCTGGTATTATCCGCTTACGGTACAGAATTGGATTTTCCATATTCCACCTCACGGTTTTCCATATATGCTAAACTACAGGTTATTAAAAATAGCTTACATTGTGACGGATAATAAGTCAAATGATAAATATATTTGGTAAACCATCATGAAAAAGACGATAATAAAGATCATATATATAATCATAGTTTTCATCTTGAGCCTTATTCTGATAAGTCGATTCACTAATCATCAAAGTAGTGATATGACTGCTCAGATGTCTTCGGCGACCCTTCCAACATTGTCCTTGATTGAAAATGACAATTCCCTGTGCACTCTTTATGGCTACACATCTGAAATGGATGTAAGGTACGTGCATGGAACTATTTTCCCAACAGGAAAAGACAGGGAAATCACTGCTGTAATGAACCTCTATGGCCAGGATGCAACGAATTTTAAGTTTGAAGTTCGTACTCTTGATGGCAGTAGTCTTGTTGAGAGCACGCAGATAGAAAACTCTGTAAAAAGTGCAGCAAAAGATACTGTAACACTCGGTTTTCAGATAAAAGACCTTATAGATGTTAATAAGGAATATGCCCTTGTAATAATGGCTGATGTAGACGGACAGACAGTCAGATACATATCAAGGATTGTATGGACAGGTGATGAGGAGCGCTACTACTTTGATGAAAAGCTTGATTTCGTTAAGCACTTTTCAGAGACTACTTTTGATAAAGAAAAAGCCCCTGAAGAAATAAAGACCTATCTTGAGTCTAATTCATCAGGTGATAATACTACCTATGCCAAGGTTAATATCAACTCAAGCTTAAATCAGGTTACCTGGGGAGACCTTGAGATTAAATCTCATACTGCTCCTGAAGTTCTGACAGTAGATCTTCACGAGCAGACAGGAAGCTTTCTTCTGAAGTATCAGGTGACAGTAGGCGGAGAAAAAGAGTACACCTGCAATGTTGAAGAGTATTTCAGAGTGCGCTACACCAAAGACAGGATTTATCTCCTTAACTATGAGCGTACAATGAATAGCATTTTTAATCCTGATAAGGATGAGTTTGACGGCGACGAGATAAATTTAGGAATAGCAGATACTGATAATATTGAGTTTACAGAGAACGAGGGTGGATCTGCCTTTGCCTTTGTATGTCAGGACAGGCTTTTTTCCTACAATGTAACTAATAATAAACTTGCTTACATCTTTGGTTTTTACGATGAAGATAACAATGATTCAAGATGTTTGCATCAGGATAACTCAATTCAGATCCTTAACATTGATGAGGCAGGTAACGTCTATTTCTCTGTTGCGGGATACATGAACCGCGGAATTCACGAAGGTAAAGTCGGAATTGCAGTTTATGCCTACAATGCTTCAACCAATACAGTTGAAGAGCAGGTCTTTATCCCAAGTAATCAGAGCGAAGACATTATTATGGCTTATGCAAGGAAGATAGCTACACTTGGAAACAGCAGTCAGTTCTATGTGATACTTGGAAGCGATCTTCTGGCTGTTGATCTTGAAGGCAGGACCTACGAATCAGTAATAAGCAATATGCTTGGCTGTGAGTATGAAATGCCGGAGTCAGGCGAGATGATAGCATGGCAGGATAAGTCAAGCAGGGCTGGCCTTAAGTCCATAAATATCATGAACTTTGCAACCCAGGCAGTTACTACTATAGAGCCAGATGATGGGGAGTATATAATCCTCCTTGGATATATGGACGAAGACCTTGTTTATGGAGTTGTGAAGGAAGAAGATATCCACGATGATCAGATGGGCAACCCTGTATATGCCATGTATTCAATAAGAATACAGGACAAAGAGGGAAGACTTCTAGAGAACTATAAGTCAGAGGGTAACTTCACTATAGGAACTCTTATCAAAGATAATCAGATCATCTTGTCCAGAGTTAAGTGGAATGAGGGAACAGGCTTTTACGAAGAGTCAACTCAGGACCAGATCATGAGCACACTTGAAGTTGAGGAAGGCTCTAATATCCTTGAATATGTTAATACTGAGGCTTATAAGCTTACAGCAAGGATAAGCCTTAAAACTTCAGTAACTGCAGCATCTTTAAAGGTGCTGACTCCTTCTCAGACTCTGTATGAGGGAAGCAGGGAAGTAGCAGTTGAAAACTCTGTTAATGAAAACAATATGTTCTTTGTTTATTACAAGGACAGAGTTACAGACATTACTGTTAATGCCGCTGATGCTCTAAATATGGCATATACCTGCAAGGGCGTTATAGTTGATAACTCCAACGATTATGTATGGTACTCAGGTAATCTTCTTACAAGTAATCAGATAATGAGCATAACCTATAACGTAGAAGACAAGAACTATAGTGCTGATAATTCTACAGAAGTGTGTCTTCGTGCAATGCTTGAGTTTGAAGGGATAAATGTTGACGTTGGAAAGATGCTCGAAGAGGGCAGTACTGCAGAAGAAATCCTTGCGCAGAGTCTTCCTGGAGCGACTATCCTTGAATACGATGGCTGTGACATGAACGCTATGCTCTATTACCTTAATCAGGATATCCCTGTAATGGTAAGATTATCTGATGGTAGCGCTATGCTTCTTATAGGCTTTAACAGCCAGAATATAGTCCTCTTTAATCCTGCTAAGGGAACAGCCAGCGTATATAAGAATGGAATGAATGATTCTATAGACTTGTTTGAGGAAAACGGTAATCATTTCCTGACGTATCTGTACAAATAGAAACGAGAATTTATAGAATCATATATAATATCCAGACACTGGCAAAACCTAGCGCTTTTTTCGATATAAAAGTTTGAGCTAAAAATAAAAGGACCATCACTCCCCAGTGATGGTCCTTTAAAAGTTGGTGTAAGTTTTTCGTAACTTGATTTTTGACTGAAAAAATTTAATTTTTCAGTGTTGCGAATTCTTCTAATTCTCCGTTATTGTAACGAGTTATGATTGAATTGATACGTTCTACAGGATTAAGAAGATCACTGATAGAAGCATCATGATTAAGTGTGTCGATAATATAAGCAATATACTTGCTCATGTCAGTACTAATGTACCATTCGCGTGAGAGAAGCTCCGGTGTCTGATAGATCAGATTGGTCGTCAGGATTCTGTCGATAATGCCCTTTTCATAGGCTTCATCAAACTTCTCGAGTCCTGATGTGAAGAGTCCAAAGGTCGAGAATACGTAGATCCTGGCGGCCTTGCGCTCTTTCAGCTCTGCGGCAACATCAAGCATGCTTTCCCCGGAAGAGATCATATCGTCTATGATGATAACTGTCTTACCTTCTACTGAAGATCCCAGGAATTCGTGGGACAGTATCGGGTTACGTCCGTCAACTACCTGAGTGTAGTCGCGACGCTTATAAAACATGCCTACATCAAGACCAAGTACGCTGGCCAGATATATAGCACGGCCCATGCCTCCCTCATCAGGGCTTATTACCATCATATGATCCGAATCAATCTTGAGGCCGCTCACATTGCGCAGGAGTGCTTTTATAAACTGATAAGTTGTACGAACTGTTTCGAAACCATTGAGCGGAATAGCGTTCTGTACACGAGGATCATGTGCATCGAATGTGATAATGTTATCTACACCCATAGATGTCAGTTCCTGAAGCGCGATAGCACAATCGAGGGATTCACGTCCTGATCTCTTGTGCTGACGTGACTCATAAAGGAATGGCATGATCACAGTGATTCTGCGTGCCTTACCGCCAACTGCTGCAATAATTCTCTTTAAATCCTGATAATGATCATCAGGAGACATATGATTTTCTTTGCCAAAAAGTTTATATGTCAGACTATAGTTAACAACATCTACCAGAATGTAAAGGTCATCACCTCTTACAGAAGTCTTGATAACACCCTTACCTTCACCGGTTCCGAATCTTGGAAGGTCACAATCCAGAAGGTATGAAGGACGCTCATAACCGGAGAATGCGAGACTCCCCTTGTGCTCGTTCTCACGTTCTGCCCTCCATTTAACAAGGTAATAATCTACCTGTTCAGCCAGTTTCCTGACACCCTTAAGGGGGATAACTCCCAGGGAACCTACCGGAATGGTCTCCAGATCACGTTTTTCTTCTCTTTTTGGCATTGAAAAAAATCCTCACTTTCACTTGAAAACAGTATTCCCAAAACTTACCTTTTTGCTTTTTGCAGACGTATGTCTGTACCCGTTAATTTAAGAAGCTGGAAATGACTCATGATACGTGAAAATACTCTGTCCTGATATCTGCCATGTATTTCCTGTAGTGAGAGATTAGTTGAAATAATAGTAGATCTATGCCTTAAGTCTCTCTCGTTTAGGATAGTAAACAACTGAGCGATAACAAAGGAGTTTGTAAGTTCTGTACCTAAATCATCTATTATCAGCAATTCACAATTGTAAAGGTAATCGCAAAGGTTTTCAAGTTCGGATTTTGAATTATAATCAAATGCATAATCCGAAAGTTGTCTGAAAAGGTCGCTGCTACTGAAATATATCACGGCAGTTCCCAGATCAAGCAGTTCCTTTGCTATGCAAATAGATAAAAAGGTTTTACCGGTTCCTACTGTACCATAGAAAACTATATTTTGGTAGTCTGTTCTGAAGTTTTTAACGAAGCTTTTAGAGATTTTTTCCGCTGCCTGAAAATGCGCTAGATCATCACCTCCATAATACTCTTCCGACAACTTATTGAAGTTGTTTGTACTGGTCAACAGTTCCAGATTGGACTTAGCATAGAGAAGCTTAATTGTGCGCTGCTGAAAACAATGGCATTTCTCAGTACCTATATAACCTGTGTCCTTACAGTCAGGACATTCGTAGATGGGTTCGAGATAGTCTTCCGGAAGACCAGCCTCCTTCAGCAGGGATTTTTTGCGAGCGGTGACGGCAGCCAGCTTTTGTCTCAGAACATCCATGCTCTGATTGTCACCTGATAGCCTCCCTATCTCAAAATCAACCGAAATTGAGGGAATCGACTCTGCGAGTTCCTTGAATCCCGGGACATGAGCGTAAACGTAGTCGCGTCTTTTGTCTGCCTCTGCGCGACTCTTAAGCTGTTTGATCTCGTACTCGTGCATGATTTCATTATATTGCGCGTTATTAAGTGCCAATGGTCTGCTCCCTGAGGTGTATTTTGTTTAGCTTAATTCTTAACTAGTTCTTTTTCCAAAGCATCAAAGTCATAGGTGTTCTGCTGGAACTGAAGATATAAGTTGTTCTTGCCTGATGTCTTCTTTGAAGCTTTAGTATTATCTGAAGATTCTACGGTATGACTCTGGTCGAGCTTAGAGATATCTTCCTGAGATGACACATTAGATTCATGCCAGCTCTTTAATATACCTTCTGCATACTGGAGTCTGTTCTTTTGTGTAGAAAGAACTGTTCTTGAACAGGCTTCGATAACGATTTCGAGAGAAAAGCCATATTCGTTGAACCAGCGTTCTATATATGCAGCTTCTGCAGGAGCGGGAGTATTATCAAATCCAAGCTCCTTCATAACGGTATAAACATTCTTATTATATTTTCTTGCTCTTGCTTTGGCCTGACGGGTAGTCTTGATTCCTGCCTCTGCCCAGTTCTCAGCGACTTTCTCCATATAACGGAAGTCTTTTTTGCCCTGTTCAGCGCAGTACTGCATCAGGTAGTCCATAAGATCCATAGAGAACTCAAGGTCATTATGTATATAGAAGATCTTCTGGATATCAGCGGGACTTAAAGTTCTGCCAAAGTACTGCTCTGCAAGGAATACAAGCTGCTGATTCTCTTTCTCGTCTGATTTCTTAGGACGATGAGCAATTGCAGGAGTAGCAGGTGAACTTGCCTTGATGGCTCTTGATCCGGGCATAACAGTGACTTTAGCGCTGTCATGGACTTCAGGAATATCTTCTAAAGAAATACTGAGAAGATGACCTGCAGCGTCATACTCAAGACCGATGAGACCTTTCTTTTCCCAATAAGTAAGGGCTCTCATTATATCTTTTTCGGTGTCATTGAATTTATCAGCGATATCACAGACGCTGGTAGAAAGTCCTGCCTGCATCATGCGCAGAAGGTAAAGGTAAACCTTGATCTGAGCATCATTGGCATCTCCCATATAGTAATCAATAAATGCGTTGGTAACAGCAGTCTGGCTGGCCGCTGTGTGATGACTCATTGTCACTTTCCCCATCATAAGCTAGTGTCCCCTTTGGTGTCACATATTTTACGAAATGTCTTCCTCCCTACAAGCCAGGCACTTCGTTTGTGTAAAAAATAAAACATGAGCCTTATACTGTGAAAAAAACATTTAGACAGATCCGCTTTGGATCTGAGTGTTCGGCTTTGAATACCTCCGAACAATTCAGAGTATAGCACAGGGATTTTTTCGTGCAAATAGGCAAAAAGACGATTTGCCCTCCTTGCGTAGCATGATAAAAGATTTTATAAAATCAGTGTGGAGACGGTGGATAATGTGGAAGTTTCAAAAAAGAACCGCTACATTTACAAGCCTTTGGGGATGTGAATGTAACGGTTGTTATCTTAAAGGTTTTCGCTCCAAAAATCCGGTTTAAAATGTGGACAATGTGGAAAAATCATTTGCCATTTTGGTGATTGCCGATTCTTTACACATTTGCGGCATCCCTTGTTATCAACAAGTTTCCTTTAGTGCAATTTTGCAAAAGAAATTTTTA
This sequence comes from Butyrivibrio sp., assembly GCF_024699075.1. Next base: position 8,783 of record NZ_JAILQF010000254.1, on the reverse strand, counting down.
AAGCTAACTAATGTTTTCAAAAGTCGGAAATAGTTGTATATTTGGGCATGTGCGTTAATCCACTGAAAAGAATCAGTTTATTTTACTACGTTTCTGAACCATTTATCCGCAGGTCCTGCAGTTAATAGTATAATCAGATACCCATCGCTGTGGTCTGCCTTTATTTTTTCCGCAAGGTCATCATCAAGTTCAGCTACAAATGCCTTATCCTTTGCACTTATATCAGCTATAAACTCTTCAGGTGTTATAACAGGAAGGCTTTCATCTTCTCTAGTAAGATAAGTAGGAAGCCAGTATATCTTGTCCGCTTCGTCGAAAGCATCCTTATAGAGGTGCCTTACTTCGTGCTGGCGGGTGTTCTGATGGGGCTGATAAATGACTACAACGCCCTTTTTGGAAAGCTTCTTGGCTTCTTCTTTGGCAATATCTATTGTAGCTTTTACTTCCTCCGGGTGGTGGGCATAGTCTGAATAAAAGCCTTCACATATACGCTCGAATCTACGTCCTACTCCTGGGAATTCGTTTAAAACGCAGAGGATTCTTTCATCGGAAACCTCTTTGCCGCAGAAACTAAGCATTTCTTTTATGGCAAAAAATGCTGTGGTTGCATCTTCTCTTCTTGGACTTCCCGAAATATTGATACGCTGATCGATCCCTGGGATGATCTGCACATCTTTGCCCTTAGCTTTAAGGGCGTCAGCGCCATGGATGGAAGCTTCTTTAGTTGCAAAGATTACCTTCTCAGACTGATCCTCAAACTGTATGAAAGCCTGCTCATAGTCTTCTCTTGTCTTATAAATATCAGGGTGATCGTAGGACACATAGGTTATTAAGCTCACCCATGGATGGAAATTAAGGAAATTCCTATCATACTCATCCGCTTCATAAATAAAGAACTTGTCCCCTTCTTTGTAGGATCCGGATGGAACAAAAGAAAGAGTGGTTCCTACAAGATATGAAGAGGGCAGGAGCCTGTTATTATTCTCATCTGTAAGCTTGTCTATTGCCCAGACCAGCATTGATGTAGTAGTTGTTTTACCATGTGTTCCTGCTACAGCTACCATTTTAAGGTCAAGATCTTTTACCAGCTTAGCTATAAGTTCATCTCGCTTTGATACCTTGATTCCTCTGTCTCTTGCCATAACAAGTTCAGGGTGATCCTGAGGAAGAGCTGAAGTGTAAATGAACCAGTCTATTCCAACTGAATCTATTTTTTCAGAAAAATAGGTGCCATCCTGAGGACCAACCTGATACTCAATTCCTGCTTTTTCAAGCTCATTTGCTATTGCACCAAGACTCCTGTCGGAACCATAAACATTTATTCCGGCTTTTTTGGCCATTAAAGCAAGTGGTCCCATTCCGGTTCCAGATATTCCTGAAATATATATATTCATATTTTTCTCCTCATGTCGCGAGTGAAACGAGTGACTAATGGTTGAAGTGGTGGAGCTCGCGACACCACTTTGTGAAGTTTGAAAATTTTATTTTCAAACTTATTCTTCTCCTACTATATATAGATAAATTATTTCGTGTACCGCGTTTTGAATTGCCAATTCAAGAATCTGAGATTTCCTGAAGTTGAAAAATTCGTGCACTTTCAAAGTGTACCAGGCCTTATTATAGCAAATCTCTATCAGACTGTTAAATAAGCAATAAATGATTAAATGAATTATTGCGATTTTACGTTTCATAATGGCACATTCTGTGATATACTTTTAATCGGAGATATTTCGCATCTTCGTTTCTTTATGTTTTACCATAGTTCTACCGTTGCAGTCACGTTCTGCAATATCAGGCTGCAATAAAGTTCCGCATTATTTTTTCTGTGCTGATGCACAATTTTAAAAGAACAGAAATGTTCAAAATCGACATCATACGCGAGGTGGCAAGATGATTAAAAAGGAAATGATAGCCATGCTGCTCGCAGGGGGGCAGGGTAGCAGATTGGGCGTCCTCACTGATAGGATGGCTAAACCGGCAGTTTCATTTGGGGGAAAGTATAGAATTATAGATTTCCCACTCAGTAATTGTATTAATTCTGGAATTGATACCGTAGGCGTACTTACACAGTACAGACCTCTTAAGCTCAATTCACATATCGGAATCGGAATATCCTGGGACCTCGACCGTAATTTTGGTGGCGTAACTGTTCTTCCTCCTTATGAGAAAGTTGGAAACAGTGAATGGTATACAGGTACTGCTAATGCGATTTATCAGAACATGGAGTATATGGAAGCATATCATCCTGATTATGTTCTGGTCCTTTCTGGTGACCACATTTATAAGATGGATTACGAGACAATGCTCGATTTCCATAAGGCTAATAATGCAGATGTAACCATAGCCGTAATGCCTGTACCAATGGAAGAGGCAAGCCGTTTTGGTATCATGATCACAGATGATCAGAACCAGATCGTAGACTTTGAAGAGAAGCCTGAGCATCCACGCTCAAATCTTGCTTCAATGGGTATTTATATCTTTTCCTGGGAAGCACTCAAAGAGGCACTTACAGTTAACCGTGACCAGCCGGGACTTGATTTTGGTAAGCATGTTATACCTTATTGTCATGGCAAGGGTGAGAGACTCTTTGCTTACGAATTCGACAGCTACTGGAAGGACGTAGGAACACTTACTTCATATTGGGAAGCTAATATGGAGCTTATCGATATCGTTCCTGAGTTCAACCTTTATGAAGAATATTGGAAGATCTATACCAAGAATGACGTTCAGCCTCCGCAGTATCTGGGACCTGACAGCACCATCGAAAGAAGTATCATAGGTGAAGGTTCTGAGATCGAAGGTGAAGTATATAATTCAGTAATTGGTAGCGGAGTTAAGATTGGTAAGGGAACAGTTGTCAGCCATTCAATTGTCATGAACGGAACGATAATAGGCGATAACTGTAACATAGAAAAGGCTATCATCGATGAAGAGTGCCGTGTAGGCTCTGATGTTAAGCTTGGTGATGGCGAGGAAGCTCCTAACGAAACAAGACCTGATATCTACAGAGAAGGCCTTGTAACTCTCGGTGAAGGATCTGTTATTCCGGACAAGGTAACTATCGGTAAGAATGTTATGATCAACGGTGTTACAAATGCCAAGGATTACAAGAATGGAAAGCTTGGCAGCGGAAGAACTCTGGATAAGGCAGGTGATGAATCATGAGAGCAATAGGAATTATACTAGCAGGTGGTAACAGCAGCAAGATGGGTGAGCTCTCTGAAAAAAGAGCAGTATGCGCAATGCCCATAGCAGGCCATTACCGCAGCATTGACTTCGCACTTTCAAATATGTCCAACTCTCATATACAGACAGTTGGCGTAATTACTCAATATAATGCCGGTTCACTTAATGAACACCTTTCATCAAGTAAATGGTGGGATTTTGGACGTAAGCAGGGTGGAATGTTCATATTCACACCCACACAGACAGCAAGCAATTCAAGATGGTACAGAGGAACAGCAGACGCTATCGGACAGAATCTTGATTTCCTCAGAAAATGTCACGAGCCTTATGTAATAATCACATCAGGTGACTGCGTCTACAAGATGGATTACAACAAGCTCCTTGAATATCATATTAACAAACAGGCAGATATCACAGTTGTATGCAAGGATATGCCTGCAGATGTTAACACAGACAGATACGGAACTATCAGAATGAACGAGGAAAGCCGTATTGATGAGTTTGAGGAAAAGCCTGTTGTAGCTAAGTCCAACACAGTTTCCTGCGGTATATATGTAATAAGAAGAAGACAGCTTATCGAGCTTATCGAGAAAGCTGAAGCAGAAGAAAGATTTGATTTTGTACGTGATATTCTCGTTAGATACAAAGATATGAAGCGTATCTACGGCTATAAGATCAAAGAGTACTGGTCTAACATAGCTACAGTTGAAGATTACTACAAGACCAACATGGATTTTCTTAAACCGGAAGTAAGGAACTATTTCTTTAATGAATATCCGAATATTTACACCAAGGTCATAGACCTTCCACCTGCTAAGTACAATGTCGGTGTAAGAGTCAAGAACAGCCTTATATCAAGCGGATGTATCATTAACGGAACTGTTGAGGATTCACTTGTATTCAAAGAGTCCTTCATCGGCAACAACTGCTATATTAAGAATTCCATCATCCTTAACGATGTTTATATTGGCGATAATACTCATATCGAGAACTGTATTGTGGAAAGTCACGGCACAATACAGGCCAACTCCTATTGCAAGGGAGAAGACAAAGTTCAGGTGGTGGTAGAAAATAACGAGAGATATGTCATCTGAGTGTTAATTCATCCGGCACATGACAATTTGATTGCATGCCTGCCAAAAGTGCCTACGAGGGGGCAAACAAATGAAGATTACAGATGTACGTGTTCGTAAGGTTCTGAAACAGGGCAAAATGAAAGCAGTAGTTTCTATTACTTTTGATAATGAATTTGTAGTTCATGATATCAAGGTAATCGAAGGCGAAAAAGGATTGTTCATTGCTATGCCATCCAAGAAGTCTGCGGATGGTGAATACCGTGACATAGCTCATCCAATCAATTCCGATACACGCCAGCAGATTCAAACGATGATCCTTGATGCATATGAGAAAGCAGCTGTAGAAGATGATACAGCACAGCCGGCAGAAGAAACGCCGGAAACTCCTTTTGTTTAAACAAAAACTCAGGAACGATACATAACTCTCACGCAGGGGCGGGGCTAAAGTTTGTCGGCGACGACAACTTTTAGCCCTGCTTCTGTGCTTTTTGCATATCTATGTTATAATGTTGATGAATTACAATAGAATTAAAATAACTATATACGAGGATTACTATGAAATTATTAAGCGTCATCGTTCCATGCTATAACGAAGAAGAGAACGTAGCAGATTTTTATGAAGAGCTCATGAAGACAGAAGAGTTCTTTAATGCTAAGGAAGTCGAATTTGAAGTTATATATATAGACGACGGATCAAAGGACGGAACAGTTGCAGAAGTACACAAGCTTATAGATAAGGATAAGAGAGTCCATCTTGTAAGCTTTTCAAGAAATTTTGGAAAAGAAGCTGCAATCTATGCAGGACTTCAACATGCAAAGGGAGACTATGTCGTAATGCTTGATGCTGATCTTCAGGATCCGCCGGCACTTCTTCCACAGATGTACAGCTATATAGTTAACGAAGGCTATGATTCTGTTGCAACAAGACGTGTTGACAGAAAAGGTGAGCCTCCGATAAGATCATTTTTTGCAAGAAGGTTCTATCATCTTATCAACAAGATGTCTAAGACTGAGATAGTAGACGGTGCCAGAGATTACCGTCTTATGACAAGACGCTTTGTTGATGCGATCCTTTCAATGGAAGAATATAACAGATTCTCCAAGGGTATATTTGGCTGGGTAGGCTTTAGTACCAAGTGGATCGAATTTGAAAACATAGAAAGAAAAAAGGGAGAGACCAAGTGGTCTTTCTGGAAGCTCTTTGTATATGCAATTGATGGAATAATAGCCTTTTCAACTGTACCGCTTGCTATAGCATCAATTATAGGTACTTTGTTCTGCGCTATTGCTTTTATAGGAATACTCTTCATTCTGGTAAGAAGTCTGTTCTGGGAGGATCCGACAACCGGATGGCCATCTACTATCTGTATCATCATGCTGGTCAGTGGAGTGCAGCTTTTCTGCCTTGGAGTTGTAGGACAGTACCTGTCCAAAACTTATCTTGAAGTCAAGAAAAGACCTATGTATCTTGTAAAAGAGGACATATAGGAAGCTTTTATAAGCTTAAGGCCTTAAATGAGGCCGGTTAATTCTGCGATTACTCAGGGGAAGGATTTTATGGCACGCAGACGTTATTCTGAATCTACAAAAAGAATCATTACACTAATAATAGGCATGTGCGAGCTCATCCTCGAGACATTTGTATATGCCTGGTTCTGGTTTGAAAGTTATTATCCGGAACTGGCATCTGTTCGTATAAGTCAGGATGGCTACGTACTTGGTAATGGTATTAAATATACGGTGAACGGACATATTGTAGTTCTGCTCATCTATTTCATGTTACTCTTTTTCTTTTCACGAACCTATGGAGGATTAAGGGTTGGTTATGATAAACCTCTGGACGTATTTCTGTCTCAGATATTCACACTGCTTATTGTCAATATAATCTCATATTTCCAGCTCTCACTTATGAGAAACTGGCTGGTTTCTGTAGGACCAATACTTAAGGTTCTGTTTTTCGAGCTCGTCTTGTCCTTCATATGGACCTATGTTGTGGACTTTCTGTTCAAAAGATTTGTGCAGATGCCAAGAGAGCTCCTTCTTATATCAGGCAATCACCCTACAGATGACATAGAGCACAAGTTCGGCTCAAGACCTGACAGATTCCATATCACAAAGAGAATCAATATCTCAGCTGATATGGATGTTTTGAAAAAAGAGTGTCTTAGTAATGAATACGGCGGCGTTATCATCTGGGATATACCGACTCAGAAGAGAAATGAACTTGTTAAGTTCTGTTATGCACACTCTATCAGAATGTATATCATGCCTAAGATAACTGACGTACTTGTAAGAGGATCTGACCAGCTTCACCTCTTTGATACACCTATTCTTCTCCTTAGAGAATACTCCATCAAGATAGAACAAAGGATCGTAAAAAGATTTATCGACATCATATGCTCACTTATTCTTATAGTCTTAACGAGCCCGATAATGCTTATTACTGCTATATGTGTCCACTTGTATGACAAGGGACCTGTATTTTATAAGCAGGTAAGATGTACTGTAAATCAGAAGCCTTTCAAGATCATCAAGTTCAGGAGCATGAGACAGGATGCGGAAAAAGACGGTGTTGCCCGCCTTGCGTCCAAGAACGATTCAAGAATTACACCTATCGGTAACTTTATTCGTAAAGTCAGGATTGATGAACTTCCGCAGCTCTTTAACATCTTAAAGGGTGAGATGTCTTTTATCGGACCACGTCCAGAAAGACCTGAGATCATAGAGCAGTACATGGAAGAGATGCCTGAGTTTGCATACAGAATGAAGGTCAAGGCCGGCCTTGCAGGCTATGCCCAGGTTTATGGCAAGTACAATACAACACCTTATGATAAGCTAAAGCTTGACCTGTTCTATATCCAGAACTACTCTGTATGGCTTGATATAAAGCTTATGCTCCTTACAATCAAGATTCTCTTTACACCTGATGCAACAGAAGGAGTAGAAGAGAATCAGATAACAGCCATGAAAAAACAATCACAGGAGAACGAGAACTGATGGCACTTGAAGATACAGGTCACAGAAATGAAAACATGAATATAAGATGTTTCTATGGAAGACTCCTTAGAAAAATATGGCTTATACCGCTTGCAGCCTTGATAGGAGCAGTGGCGGGATTTGCGATCTATTTTGCTGCAAATGTTGTCTATGCGCCTGCAAGAACCTATGAAGCTACGTCCATGCTCTATCTTATATTTACACCTGATGAGACCGGAGAAGTATACGACTACTATAACGGATATACCTGGAATCAGCTGATGACAACAGATGAGATCATCAACACTACCATGGATAATCTTAAAGAGATGGGGATTACCGAGCTTGCTTCAGGAAGTGAGACTCCAGGCTCTGTAGAAGGCGGAGTTACAAGAGATGAAGTGCTTAGAAGTACCACAGCATCTGTCCCTTCGGATCTTAGATATCTTGTTATTACAATAAATAACACAGACAAGGAGCTGACTAAGGCAATACTTACTGCAACAGATAATGCACTTATATCTTATGGACAAAAAAGAGACGAGTTCATATCCATAAATCTCGAACGAGAGGATGACGAGCCATCTCTTGAAGCTATAACAGACAGGACAGCAGTAGCAGCCGCTCTTGGAGCAGGAATTGCAGTATTTCTTGTAATAATGATTATGATCCTTCTTGATGCCATGGATGATGCTATCTATGTGCCGGAGGATGCAGAGAAGAGATACCATATCCCTGTACTTGGAGTTCTGCCTTTTGATAATCAGGAACTTCCAACACGATTTAAAAACGAGCTTATAGCCTGCAGTAAGAAGACTCTTGGAGCTCACTCAAGTATTGCTTTTATATCAGTAAATGATACTGAAGGATCAGATAATTCTAAAAAGTGTGTTGAAGACTTTAAGGATATAGTTAAGAGTTCATTTAATTTCGAAAGAACCAGGATAGAAGCAATGCCTCTTCCAGGGTCAACACTTGAGTCCTATAGAGAGATAAGTGAATGCGAGGGAGTAGTTATAGCAATACCCGCTGCTGACAGAAGAGGAGCTATGGCAGAGCACATGATCAGCCAGCTTCATAAGCATGACTGTCCTGTTCTTGGAATCATTATGACCAAGGCAGATATGACATTTTTGAACTGGTATTACAGATTGCCAAAGTCCGGGATTTAAAGGTTAAAGTGGATGATATGAATATGGAAGAAAATTACGTACCTGAGCTTGAAGTCGTGATCTCAGCTGTAGACCAGAATACAACTACACTTGCAGCTGCCATGAATCTTCAGAGCGATGCCATTATAGTCAATCAGTGCCATGAGTTTGCTTATTCAGAGTACACCTACAGGACTCATCTTATAAGGTGTTTTCATTGTGATGAAAGAGGAGTAGGTAAGTCAAGAAATATTACTATTACTCATGCAAGAGGCGAAATAATCCTCTTTTCAGACGAAGATATCCTTTACAGAGAAGGATATAAGGAAGATATACTTAAGGAATTTGCTGCTCATCCCGAAGCAGACATGATTCTTTTTAATATGAAACAGTC
>NZ_JAILQF010000205.1 GCF_024699075.1 Butyrivibrio sp. | reverse complement strand
TGTGTAGTTCACACGATATTTGCCACATACTTTCATTCCCATTTTCCAAGCTATCTATTATATCGTGCAATTAATTAAATCCATGAACCTTTATAATAGCATATATCTATTTTTAAGCCTGTTAAACTTTGTTCACAATTATCAAGGCATTCCTTACTGAGATATTTTCTTAATAACTCAAATTCTCAAGGATAGGAGCATATTTTTATGTGCGAAGTCTGCAAATAAGATATCCCCACCATACATGGTTTTAAATTGTGAATTTTTTAATCTGTCATAGAAATTACTTCCATACTTTAACGCTTTAATATATAATAGAAGGAAGTATTGGCAAAAAATTAGGAGGAGATACAGTCATGAAAGAAATAATGTTAGGCAATAAAGCGCTTGCACGCGGTCTGTACGAAGCAGGTGTATGTGTTGCCAGCAGCTATCCCGGTACACCAAGTACCGAGACCACGGAGGAAGCTGCAAAATATGATGAAATTTACTGCGAATGGGCGCCAAATGAGAAGGTAGCGCTGGAGACAGCCTTTGGTGCATCACTTGCAGGTAAGAGAAGCTATTGTGCCATGAAGCACGTTGGTCTTAACGTTGCGGCAGATCCTCTTTTTACAATAGCTTATACAGGAGTTAATGCAGGCCTTGTTATCAATGTAGCAGATGATCCCGGCATGCATTCTTCACAAAATGAGCAGGACTCACGTCACTATGCTATCGCATCCAAGATCCCTATGCTTGAGCCATCAGACTCACAGGAAGCTATTGACTTTGCAAAGAGAGCTTATGAGATCTCAGAAGAGTTCGATACACCTGTTCTTCTTAAGATGTGCACAAGAGTAGCTCATTCTCAGAGTATTGTAGAACTCCATGACAGAGTAGAACAGCCTGTAAAGACTTATGAAAAGAATCCATCCAAATATATCATGACGCCTGCAAATGCAAAGAGACGTCATCCATTCGTTGAAGAGCGTACCCAAAAGCTTATAGAATATGCTGAAACAACTGATCTCAACCGCGTTGAGATGGCAGATACCAAGATGGGTATCATCACCTCTTCCACTTCTTATCAGTATGTCAAAGAAGTCTTTGGTGACAGCGTAAGCGTTCTTAAGCTCGGTCTTATAAATCCTCTTCCTGTAAATCTCATCAAGGATTTTGCAGCTAAAGTTGATAAGCTTGTCGTAATCGAAGAGCTTGATCCTATTATTGAAACCCACTGCAAGGTTCTTGGCCTTACAGTTACAGGTAAGGATACATTCCCAATGATCGACGAGTTCTCTCAGGGACTTATCGCATCAAAGCTTGGACAGCCCGAAAAGCCTCACTGCACTCCAATTGAAAATCTTCCTGTAAGACCACCTGTAATGTGCGCAGGATGTCCTCACAGAGGTATGTACTATGCCCTTTCCAAGAACAAGATAACAGTCCTTGGCGATATCGGATGCTACACTCTCGGATCAGCCCAGCCTCTTAACGCAGTTGATACAACTGAGTGTATGGGCGCTTCCGTAAGCTCCATCCACGGATTTAATAAGGCACTTGGGGAAAATAGTGAGAATAAGACTGTAGCAGTTATCGGAGATTCAACCTTCATGCACTCCGGTATGACAGGTCTTGCAAATATAGCTTATAACCAGACCAACTCAACAGTTATCATTCTTGATAATTCAATTACAGGAATGACAGGACATCAGCAGAACCCTACAACAGGCTACAACATCAAAGGTGATCCTGCAGGAAAGATCAATCTCGAAGCTCTTTGTAAGGCTATGGGTATTGAAAGCGTCAGAGTAGTTGATCCATACAATATCGCTGAATGCGAAAGCGCGGTCAAAGAAGAACTAGCAAAGAAAGCTCCTTCTGTTATCATCAGCCGCCGCCCATGCGCACTTTTAAAGAATGTTAAACACAACCCTCCAATAAAGGTTAATACAGATAAATGTAAGAGCTGCAAATCCTGTATGAAGATCGGATGCCCTGCAATCTCTATGAAGAATGGCAAAGCTCATGTAGACCCTACTCTCTGCGTAGGCTGTAATGTATGTACACAACTGTGCCACTTCGATGCATTTGAAACACAGGAGGGAGAGACAATAAGATGAATACCACAAATGTAATGATAGTCGGCGTTGGCGGCCAGGGATCACTTCTTGCAAGTAAGCTCCTTGGACACGTAATGCTCAAAAAAGGTGTAGATGTCAAGGTTTCCGAAGTTCACGGCATGAGCCAGAGAGGCGGAAGCGTTGTAACATATGTAAGATTCGGCGATAAGGTCTACTCTCCTATTATTGATAAAGGAGAAGCAGATTACATCATCTCTTTTGAAACACTTGAAGCTGCCCGCTATATGGCCAACTTAAAGCCTGGCGGACAGGTCATCGTCAATAACCAGCAGATGGATCCAATGCCTGTAATAACAGGTGCTGCAACTTATCCTGAAGGTCTTATTGACAAGATGAAAGAATCAGGAGCCAAGGTCGATGCCATTGATGCTCTTGGAATCGCTATGGAAGCAGGAAGTGCCAAAGCTGCCAACGTAGTTCTTATGGGACGCTTTTCTACATATTTTACCGATGTGACAGAAGCAGAATGGCTTGAAGCATTGGAAGAATGTGTTCCGCCCAAATTCATTGAACTTAATAAAAAAGCCTTCGACTTAGGACGTAAGGCATAATTTGAATGCTCATCACTTTTTAGTGGTGAGCATTTTATGACGTAAGGGTCAAAAGGTACTTTTTATACCTACATCATTTTAATTATTTAATAAGCAAATTGAATATATGAAACTACAAGTTATAAAACTTTAAGTCGCTAAACTGGAGATAACGTTGAGAACACTGGATGAAATACGTGATTTTTTTGCCAAAGACAAATATGCAACAGAAGTTACAGGAATCGAGATCATAAAGGCAGAGCCAGGGCACAGCCAGGTAAGACTTACTATTGATGACAGACATATGAACGCAGTCGGATCACTGATGGGCGCAGTCTTTTTTACCATGGCAGACTTTGCTTTTGCAGTCGCTGTCAATTCTGATATAGATTCAGAATATGTAACCGTGACGCTTCAAAGCTCCATAAGCTTTATGAGAACTGTAAACAGCGGTACACTTACTGCCAAAGCTGACCTTGTCAGAGACGGCAGATCCACCTGCGTATATGAAATATGCATCTACTCTGATGATAACAAGGAACTATGCAGGGTCATAACAACAGGAAGCAAGATAAGAAAAAAGTAAATATATATGGAGGAGACAAACATGATATGGAATGAAACCAAAGAATGCATGTCCAGGGACGAACTTGCAAATCTTCAAAGTGCAAGACTTGTCAAGGTTGTAAACAAGGTATATCACAATGTTGAATATTACCGCAAAAAGATGCAGGAGCTGGGCCTTGAGCCAGGGGATATCAGGGGAATTGAAGATATCGAAAAGCTCCCGTTCACTACCTATGAAGACCTTAATAAAACTTATCCTTTCGGTCTTGCTGCTGTTCCAACATCAGAGCTTGTACGTGTTCATGCTTCAAGCGGAACAACAGGTAAGCCCAAGATTGGTGTATACACAAGGCGTGATATAGACATGTGGTCTGAATGTGTTGCAAGATGCCTTTCAATGGCAGGCATCACAAGAGATGATATAATTCAGGTCGGCTACGGATACGGTCTCTTCACAGGAGGTCTTGGAGCCCACTATGGTGCTGAATACCTCGGAGCCCTCGTACTTCCTATGTCTACAGGTAATACTCAAAAACTCATAGACATGATGATCGACTGCAAGGCAACAGCCATAGCCTGCACCCCGTCTTATCTTCTTCACGTTGCTGAAGACGTGGAAAAGGCCGGAGTACTTGATAAGATCCACCTTAAAACTGCAATCTGCGGAGCTGAACCATGGACAGATGAAATGCGTGACCAAATGGAAAAAAGGCTTAATATCAAAGCCTATGACATATATGGTCTTACAGAGATCTGCGGTCCCGGAGTTGCCTGCGACTGCGAGCACCACAAGGGCCTTCATATCTGGGAAGATCATTTCCTTCCTGAGATCGTTGACCCTGCTACGCTCAAGGATGTTGCACCAGGTCAGAGCGGTGAACTTGTTATCACTAATCTTACCAAAGAAGGAATGCCTCTTATCCGTTATCGTACCAAAGATCTTACATCACTTGAAATCGGCAAGTGTGAATGCGGAAGAACAATGGCAAGAATTCAGCGCTTCAAGGGCCGTACCGATGATATGCTCATAATTCGAGGCGTCAACGTATTCCCTTCACAGGTAGAAGCTGCTCTTCTCAACATCGATGGAACAACTCCTCACTACATGCTTGTAGTTGACAGAGTTGACAATACTGATACACTGGAAGTTCAGGTAGAAGTTGCAGAAAAAGTTTTTACTGATGAAGTTCGCGGACTTGAGAAACTTTCAAATGAGATTCATAATAAACTTAAGAGTGCAATTGGACTTAATGCAAAGGTTAAACTTGTCGAGCCCAATGGCCTTGAGCATTTTGATGGCAAGTCCAAACACGTTATCGATAAGAGAAAGCTTTATAGCTAAACGCCTAGTGTGCAGAAAGGAGTAAATATGTTCGTAAAACAGCTTTCTATTTTCCTGGAAAATAAAACCGGACGCCTTAATGATGTCCTCTCAATAATAAGCGGAAGTGGAATAAATATTTTATCAATATCAATTGCAGATACAAGTGAATTCGGAGTTCTTAGAATGCTCTGCGAAGACCCTGCAAAAGCACATGAGCTCCTCAAAGAACACGGTATAACATCAAGGGTCAACGATGTCATCGTCGTATCTATCCCTCAGGCTGTCGGAAGTCTTGAAAAGGTAGTAAAAAGCCTTGAGCAAAACAACATTAATATACAATACGTATATGGTCTGTCACTAAATGATGACGGTGCTTCTATCGCAATGAAGACAGATGATCTGGAAAAGACATTGGAAGTTCTTAAAAATGAGAATGTGAAGCTATATAGTCAGGATGACATTTAACACCTTGATCAACTGCGGATTTTATTACATAACTCAGACTTCACACATAAACATGTCTCTATCCTTGCGAATTTGAGTTACATAAGTAATAGTCCTGATTAATTTAAAATTATATTTAAACTAATAAACCCGGCTTATTGGAAATGCTTTTGCACTACCAGTTAGCCGGGTTTTTATCACTTTATATTATGATCCTTATATCATGATCGCTGTTATGATCAAATAATTAGAAATCCATATCTGTAAGGAATGCCTTATATCCGCGAAGTGACTCATAGATATCAGCCTTAGATGTTGCTTCATAAGGTGCGTGCATGTTAAGTACAGGAACACCTGCATCAACAACATTCATTCCATAAAGTGCAAGGATGTAAGCGATTGTTCCGCCGCCACCAACGTCTACCTTACCAAGCTCAGCAGTCTGGAAGTTAACCTTGTTGTCATCACATACCTTTCTGATTGCTGCAAGGTACTCTGCATTAGCATCATTAGATCCTGACTTACCACGTGAACCTGTAAACTTATTGAATACAAGACCGCCGCCAAGGAATGCTGCATTCTTTTCTTCGAAGCATCCTGCAAATGAAGGATCATATGCAGCACTTACGTCTGAAGAAAGCATGCATGAGTTTGCAAGACATCTTCTAAGTGAAAGATCTGAATACTGTCCACAGAGATTCATGATCTCGGCAATTGCATTCTCAAAGAAGTGTGACTGCATACCTGTAGCACCTACAGAGCCAATCTCTTCCTTATCAACAAGGATACATACACCTGTCTTCTTGAGGTTAGATACTTCAAGGATAGCCCTCATTGAAGGATAAGCACATACTCTGTCATCCTGACCATATCCAAGTACCATTGATCTGTCAAAACCAGCATCTCTTGCTTTACCAGCAGGTACGATTTCAAGTTCTGCTGAAAGGAAATCTTCCTCTTCGATTCCATAATTATCTTTTAAGATAGCAAGCATACCGCGTCTTACAGCGCCTGATACCTTCTTGCTTTCAGCTCCTGAAAGTTCTTCAGCATCAAGAGCATACTGCTGACCAGCTGTAAGCTTTGTATTCTTCTTTGCAGCCTTTGTCTTCTTGTCACCTTCTACGATGAATGGCTTATTACCGATAACAAGATCAAGAGCTTCACCCTCAATAGCCTTAGCTGCAGGCTTAGTCATCTGATCCTGAGCAAGGTGGATGAGGATATCAGAAATGAAGAATACCGGATCATCTTCATCATCACCAACATTGATCTGGCATGTTGTTCCATCCTTCTTAACTACAACGCCGTGAAGAGCAAGAGGCATAGCTACGAACTGATACTTCTTGATTCCTCCATAGTAATGTGTATCAAGGTAAGCTATTCCGCTCTTCTCATAAAGAGGATTCTGCTTAACATCGATACGAGGAGAATCGATATGAGCACCAAGAATGTTAAGACCATTTTCAAGTGGTTCAGAACCGATCTGAGCAATAACGATAGATTTGTTCATCCATACAGAATAAACCTTATCGCCCTTCTTAAGCTTTTTTCTTCCGCCTATAAGAGTAGAAAGCTCTACATATCCGGCAGCTTCAATATCATTTACGATAGTATCAATAGCTTCTCTTTCAGTCTTGGCATTATCGAGGAAGTTCTTGTAATCCTCTGCAAATTTGTCAGCTTCTTTCATCTGTTTCTGGGTGTAAGTAGCCCATGTGTTCTTTCTGAGCATAATTTCTCTCCTTATATAAAAAAATTAATATTAATTTCACTCTGCTACAGCTCAATATTATAGCTGATTATTTCCTACTACAATAGTAGTTTTGGGAAATAATCAGCTTTTTTTAATAAAAAGCACATAATTATTTTATTATTAGCACTGTCTAACACTAAAATCATTATATAAGCGCAAAGCTTACATAAGCAGTATATTGCATAAACAGTATCTTACAAAAGCAATACCTTGCATAAGCAATTTCTTGCATAAACAACCACTTACATAAGCAGCTTCGCGCTAAATATACTAATTTACAATCAGCTTCTAAGCTCAATTCCCATTGTGAACTGAAGCTTTCTGAGCATCTTGTCTACATATCCGCTTATTACTTCATCTGTAAGCTCTTCATCCTTAGGAGTGAAGGTTATAGTGAATGCCATACTCTTCTTTGTCGGAGGAATTGGAAGTCCTTCATATACGTCGAAAAGTTTAACATCTGTTACATACTTGCAGGATGAATAGATAGCATCTTCTACTTCGCCGCAGGTTGTAGTCTTGTCCATGATAAGTGCAAGGTCACGCTTTTGCTTATCGAACTTAGAAAGCGGAACGAATGAAGGCACGTTCTCATAATACTTGGAAAGAGCGTCCATATCGATCTCAGCTACATATGCAGGTACTCTCATATCTTCTGCGTCCTGGATCTCATATGTGATCTGTCCAAGGTAACCTACTTCAACGCCATCGCACAGAATCTTAGCTGTTCTGTAAGGGTGAAGGAATGGCTTATTGCCAGCTTCATACTTAAAGCTTACATGAAGAGTATCTGCAACATTG
>NZ_JAILQF010000202.1 GCF_024699075.1 Butyrivibrio sp. | reverse complement strand
AGGTTTTGTAAGAAAAGTCCTTCAGTCATTTGAAGATCATGATATCTCAATTGAGCATGTTCCTTCAGGAATTGATACTATGACAGTATTCGTTCATGAAGATGATTTTATTAACAAGGAGCAGGCAGTCGTAAGTGAGATACACAGACTTGCAAAACCTGATATGCTTGAGATCGAATCAGATCTTGGCCTTATCGCAGTCGTTGGTAGAGGCATGAAGTCTACAAGAGGTACTGCAGGAAGAATCTTCTCAGCCCTTGCTCATGCCAATGTTAACGTAAGAATGATCGATCAGGGATCTTCTGAGCTTAATATCATCATTGGTGTTGAGAACAGAGATTTCGAGAAGGCTATCAGCGCTATTTACGATATATTTGTTGAAACACAGCTCTGATGCATAACTACCGCTAAGAACAATTTGATCTATTGTTTCTTATATGCTTATTCCAAAAAAAGGCACCTCGTAATGAGGTGCTTTTTTTATGGTGTGTTATTAAGATTCGCTTTCGGAAGGAGTATAGGAGAACATGTATTCGAGGAACTGGATAGCTACATCGGTGCGGCTACTGTTACCTATTATTCCGAAAATCGGAACAGAACCTGCATAAGTGCTTGTACTCTGCATGAATGCTGAGTCTGTAAGAACTATTCCAACAGGAATAGGATCTTCCATGGTCTCTGGATCAGGAAGTACAAAATTCTCTTCCGTAATAATTGAATCAGGAGTAGAAATTCCAAGCATATAACTTATGTCATCCTCGGAAACTGTTGCATCTGATGAAGCCTCGTTGGAAGCATCTTCCTGTGCAGAAGCATCATAGGAAGCTTCATAAGATCCGTCCTCAATTGCATCAATTATAGCTTTATCAAAATAGTATATATATCCATCATACTTTGAAAGCTCTTCTTCAGAGAGTACATCTCTAAGATCAGTCATATAGGAGTTTCTTGCATATAATTCAAAAACTGACTGATCAGCAATCATAACATCGAGATCTCCGGCAGCTGTTATTGCCATGAGTTTCTCCTGGGTTGATACATCATAAGTATTATAGGTACTTGTACTAAGCGTTAATGTACCATCAACAAGACAATAGTAGTTTTCTGTATCAATGCCTGCATATTGGGCAAAATCTTCTCCGATATCCTGTCCCTCAGGATGAAGAGTGGAGTTGATCATAACTGCATAGAATCCGTAAGGAAGATTTGAACTCATATCTTTTATAAGACAAACTGTGAAAATAATGGTTGCGATAATAACCGCTGTGGGAATTTTGTAGTAATCCCAGAAGTATCCGACCATTGCTTTAAAGCCTTTTTTTCTTACCTTCTTGTGCTGCTTTTTAATATCATCCCAAACTGCCATAAACTTAACCTTCTGTATTTTTTATTTAATAGGCTTAAAAAAGCCCTTAGGTCATAATAAATAAATTCTGTCCTATGGTCAATTAAAAAAATATTAATTATAGATGAAATCATACGCAGAGATGGAATATAGCAAAAATTCATAATAAAATGTGAGCCTTCAGACTTAAAATTACAATTTTTATATAAAATTTATTAAAGACCTCTTATAACGAGTTGAAAATGCTTGCAACTTTGTTTAAAGTATAATATCATTACTGTCAAACATTTTTTGAACGGATGGTAAAATAATAATAAACGGAGATGTAACGATGAATGAACTTGATTATGTAGAATGTATGGTGAAAAGGAAGACATTACCTCAGTATGTACTTCTTAAATTTGTTTGTATTATTCTTGCTGTTATCAGCGCATTTGGATTTATGTCAGGTATTGGTGCAGTTATTGGCATGATCGTTACTCTTGCATTCACTGTTTTTTTCGGTTTCATGGCTTATCTTTGCAATCTTAATTCCAATATTGAATATGAATATCAGTATTGCGAGAAGGAAGTTACTGTTGATAAGATCCTCAACAAGAACAGCCGTAAGCGTGTAGGTAAGTTCGATACAGAGCGTATGGAGGCTTTTGGACCTATTAATTCTTATCATCTTGACGAATATAAGAATAAGAACTATCAGGTTCTTGATTTTTCTGATGGTGAAGTTCACCAGCCTGATACAAGATATGCTTTCTATTATGATGGACGTCAGAAGCTTATCATGAATCCCGATGAAAGACTTGTTGCTGCTATATATCAGGTAGCACCACGCAAGACATTTAAAGATTGATATTTATTTGATGCAGGCGCAGAGTATATTTGGCACCTGCATCGTTCATAATACAGGTAACAAATTAAGTTAATATATATATGAATTAGGAGAACAAAATGGGCAAAATTATCGGTGAAGGAATTACTTTTGATGACGTATTACTGGTACCTCAGTATTCTCAGGTCATCCCAAATCAGGTTCAGCTTGGAACACAGCTTACTAAAAAGATTCATCTTAACATTCCAATGATGAGTGCAGGAATGGATACTGTTACAGAACATGATATGGCAATTGCCATGGCTCGTCAGGGTGGTATCGGTATCATCCACAAGAATATGTCAATCGAGCAGCAGGCAGAAGAAGTCGATAAGGTTAAAAGATCTGAAAACGGTGTAATAACTGATCCGTTCTCACTTTCTCCTGAACATACACTTGCAGATGCAGATTCACTTATGGCTAAGTTCAAGATTTCAGGTGTGCCGATCACAGAAGGCAAGAAGCTTGTCGGTATTATCACAAACCGTGATCTTAAGTTCGAAACAGACTATAGTCGTAAGATCAAGGAAGTTATGACTTCTGAAAATCTTATAACAGCTCCTGCAGGAACAACTCTTGAAGAAGCCAAGAAGATTCTCGGTCAGTCCAAGAAAGAAAAGCTTCCTCTTGTTGATGAAAATTTCAACCTTGTAGGTCTTATTACTATTAAAGATATTGAGAAAGCTGTTAAGTATCCTCTTGCTGCAAAAGACAGCCAGGGAAGACTTGTATGCGGTGCCGGTGTTGGTATCACAGCTAACGTTCTTGACAGAGTTCAGGCTCTTGTTGATGCTAAAGTTGACGTTGTAGTTCTTGACTCAGCCCATGGTCATTCAGAAAACGTACTTAACTGTCTTCGTATGATCAAGAAGAAGTTCCCTGATCTTGACGTTATAGCTGGTAACGTAGCAACAGCACAGGCTACAAAGGATCTTATTGAAGCTGGAGCTGATGCAGTTAAGGTTGGTATCGGACCTGGTTCTATCTGTACTACTCGTGTAGTTGCAGGTATCGGTGTTCCTCAGGTTACAGCAGTTATGGAATGCTACTCAGTAGCAAAGGAATATGGTATTCCGATCATCGCTGATGGCGGAATCAAGTTCTCCGGTGATATTACAAAAGCTTTAGCTGCCGGCGGAAGCGTTGTAATGATGGGTTCAATGTTCGCAGGATGTGATGAAGCTCCTGGCGCAACAGAACTTTTCCAGGGTCGTAAATATAAGGTTTACAGAGGAATGGGATCTATCGCAGCTATGGAGAATGGTTCCAAGGACCGTTACTTCCAGGAAGGTGCCAAGAAGCTTGTTCCTGAAGGCGTTGAAGGACGTGTTGCTTATAAGGGAATGCTTGAAGATACAGTATTCCAGCTTATCGGCGGTCTTCGTTCAGGTATGGGATATTGCGGATGCAATACT
>NZ_JAILQF010000166.1 GCF_024699075.1 Butyrivibrio sp. | reverse complement strand
CCGTTCTGACGAGCAGCTTCCATCATATTAAGAGTTCCTCTTATATTGATCTCTTCATAAATAAGTGGCATCTCGATAGAACGAGGTACTGAACCCCAGGCTGCTTCGTGGCATACATAGTCAACGCCTTCTGTTGCCTTCATACAAGCATCGAGATTCCTGATATCATCTTCGATGAAAGTGAAATTAGGGTTATCCATGAATGGATTTAAATTCTCTATATGTCCTGTTGAAAGGTTATCAAGTACGCGTACTTTATATCCCTTTTTAAGAATAGCTTCTGTAATATTGCATCCGATAAATCCTGCACCACCGGTAACAAGAAATGTACTTCCCTCTGGGAAGGTTAACTGTTCGTAACTCATTTTTGGCATTGCTCCTTATAATCTAAATCTAATTATAGTCATAATCGCTAAAATATTATACCACACAAGTCAAATCGGTGCTCAAGCCTAAAGCCAAATGACATATATAATCCAAAAGCTTGCCTTTCACTTCGTCCGGTCTGCGCTTTTGGATTATATATGTCATTTAGCTTTTATTTTGTAGCACCTTTCAAGGGGAGTAGAGCTTCGCTAAACATCAATATTCCAGATAAATTTAATCAAAGTTTCATCCGATAAATAGAGTGCTAAATTGTACATTTTCATTTTTAAAAATCAGGAGGTTTTTGTAATGAGGAATAGAGTTCTTAGATGTTTGAGTGCTTTGGTAGCTATAGTCTTACTATCGGTGTCTGTTTCTATAACTTCCAGAGCAGAGCTGGCAACACATTATGATGATGTAGAAGACTTCTATTTAACCGCGTATAATCTGTATATCGAGCAAGGTGGTTATGGCAGTGTTGGAGTACATGCTACCAATTATGTGAGCTACTATATCGTTGGAGCTCATAGTTCTAACACCTATGTTGTTCTTAAAGACGCAGGTGAGGGTTTCGATCTTGAAGTTCATGTAGGAATAGATGAAACAGCTAATGAATTTACTGTTTACATTTATTTAGACGGCTCAACAGATTATCATAAAGATCTGTATGTCGGAGTTAAGGAAGTCTATACCTACAATCCGGATTCCGAGCTTGATACTACTACTTTAGTAACATCTATTCAGGTTCCTTATATAAACAGTACTGTAGGTATTCTTGCACTTGCTAACGACAATAAGTGCGGCTTCTTCTATACAGCAGAAGATCTTCCTATAGGACAGTTTAGTGTATATGCTGACAATGGCCAGATGAGAGTTCTTCAGCTTGGAGAAGCTGTAGATACAGGTTCCGGCATCTATGTAACTGTTAATACCACAACTGCAGGAACTATACATATTTCAGATAGTGATAAGACAGCCTTGCAGCTGTTTGGCATAAATGGTCTTATACTTAACGGAGTAATTACTCCTTGGCCGTGATAGCCGGTAATACAATAATAAAAGGTATCATCATTGTAAGAAAATAAGTATATCTGAAATCCGCCGCAACAGGTGTTGCAATAAGAACAGTACATACTCCAAAGAATGTAAAGAGAAGGGGCATAACAATGCCTCTTTTCTTTTTGGACAAAATAATTCCTATAGATATGCATAAAAGGAAGAATGTTGATCCCATACAGTATAGTATTCCGTATCCAGGGAGCATATCAGCAAGCTTAATTCCTATCTCTCTTGTCTTAAGCCATATATTAGCCGGAAGTCCCCATATAAGCCACTTTCTCTCTATCCCGAGTGCATTATCACAGACTCCGTCATTTTCAGCTACGACATAGTTATCTTCACCTTTAGGATTATCAGGATACCAGTATCCGTAGGTCATATTCTTATATTCATCTATATAGAGCCCTGGATATTTAAGCCCTGTTCTAACCCAAAGCCCTGCATACTCCCATATATGTTCTTCAAGATATTCAGGATCTCCTGCCTTAAAAAGTTCCTTCATATTATCGGCAAAGTCGTAGGCATAAAGTTCATGAATATAAGTTGTATCAATTATCTTATCTACCATCTGGGTGTCTTCTGCCCCGAGATCCTTATCTTCTACAAGTACTCTGCAAAATAGCTGTATCGGAATAGATAAAGATTCTACGAAATCCGCCTGAACTACTCCGAAAGCGCTCATAACAGGAAACCTTATCACAAGGATTGTTATAAGAGAAAGGCCCCATGTGATAAGCATTCGCTTTCTGTATTTAATCACCTTAAAGCACCATACGCACATAAATGGAATCATAAGAATAAATGCATATAATCCATTACTTCTGTAAAGTGCTGCCCCAACGCATGCAATAAAGTGAATAATGAGATTATATATCTTAATTCCATCCTCCCCCTTAACAAATACTCTTATAAAGCTTGCACTAAAAAGCATGATAAATCCTGCAAACAAAACATCTTTCCACACAGTAACCATATATACCCACTGGAATGGAATAAGTGCAAAGAAAGCAAGTGCAAGATACACCCACTTAATTTTAAGTCCTATAAGCTTCAATGTATTCATGCTATATGCCACTATCAGCGCCATAAGGATCATCTGAACAAGTGTATAAAAGCCTATCGCTGTATTGATATTACCTGTTATCGCATATACAGGGCGAAGGCATATGCCTATAAGGAGTGTATGTGCTATTGGATGATGATTAGATAAAGAAACAAGCCCAAGTGTCTGCTCTATTTGATTGATGCTATCAGGTGTTATGATTCCCGGATATTCATATAGATAGCCCGGAAGCCAAAATATGATACAGAGTATAAAAGAAACAAGAAATACTCTTTGGGATAAAAGATGTTTTATTCTGGATACATTGCCTTTATCGCTATCTATTGCAGTTACATTTTGAAACATAAAGTGATTAGCTTCTCCAGATCTATACCATGTATATACTGCATTGACCGAGTGATAGAACAAGAAGAATAAACCTGAAAATACAACAAGCAGTACAACAACCTGAAATAATCTGTTGTCGTACTGCTCTTTAATCTCATCATAGTTATAGAAAGTGTATAAAAATCCAAAAACTGCTGATGTTATAAGTGAGAGGATACTTTGAGTTTCCTTAGAATACCTCATTTCATTTACATAAAGCATATACAAAGCAGCCAGAAACACTACTCCTATAATATTCTGCGCTCCAATTCCTGCAAGGCTTTCAAAAGCCCATATTGAAATAAAGGCTTGCAAAAATGCTATAGCTTTATCTTTATTATTCATATTGTCCTCATGTCTAAAAATTTTCTTATAATCTTACAGCCTTATATAATTATCCTTTATTCTGTGAAGAGCTTCATAGTCTCTCCTTCTGTCTTCACTTACAAAGAATCCTTTATCCTTACCTATAGTAACTTCTTTAAGATCCTCAGCCTCTCGTATATCTCCAGGATGAAATAACATTTCGTAATCCCACTCTTCTCCATCTCTTTCAGATCTTTCTTTCATAATCTTTTGACCTTCTTTCAAAAGAGGGAGAGCATTTTCATATCTCATCGGGAAGAATACACCCACAAAAAGATGCTTCTTGAGTCTGCTGAAAAACTTGGGATATCTGTGTTTATTTCTCCATGCAAAAAAATCAAGTATAAGAACTTTAAGCACATTCAAAGGCCTAAAACCCACCAGTTCTTTCCAGTGTGCCAGATACATGGACAGCTCTTCACGTGGAACTCTAACATATGTAACCTTTAAATGTTCTTCTTTGATTACATCACACATTGCATCAAATACCACCGGTATCATGTGGTAATGGCCATGTCCATCAAGTCTAAATCCATCTTTGCACCATGGCTTTAATGCAAGTATCTGCGCTCTTATCTCCTTAGCAAGCTGCGCCCTGTATTTATTGCGTTTATGCGGAAGCATGTAAGAAGCAATACAAAGGCGGCCAAAAGATATATCAAAAATCCCCTCCTTATTTACAAGAAGCGGAATCTGATCTGCAGGGCTTATAGCTTTACCTTCGTAAAAATTAATATGTACTGTAAGTCGCATATCAGGAGCTTCCTTAATGAGTGTTTCCATACATTCATTAAGATATGGGCTGTTAGTAAGAACACTTACTCCATTCAATACACCTTCATGATAGCAATCAAGAATTCGCCTGCTTTCTCCTGGAAACATGGCATAGTCATCTGCATGAAATTCAATCATAAAGTTCCTCTATATTTCTTCATTTCTATTATCTTCTATTTTCTCAATCAAGTACTGTGGTCTATGCTTTGATTCAAAATAATTCTTTCCTATATACTCTCCTATTATACCAATCGCTATAAGCTGAAGGGCTCCCAATATCCATATGGATAAAACAATTGTTGTATAACCACTAACGTTAACTCCATGTATCCAGTCAACAAGCGTTATTATAACAACTATTACACTTATAGCCAGGACCAAAAGTCCCAGGTAGAAAATATAATGTATTGGAGAAATAGAAAAAGAGGTAATACCATTAGCCGCAAGAGACATCATCTTTTTGAGCGTATATTTGGACTTACCAGCTGCGCGCTCCTTAACATCAAAATGAACTATAGATGACGGAAACCCAAGTGTAGGGATCAAACCTCTCAAGAATATATTAACTTCTCTATATTCTTTGAGCGCCTTAAGAGCTCTTGAAGATAGAAGACGATAATCTGCATGATTGGCTATTGTAGTACTACCACATATCTTCATTATTTTATAAAAAAGCTGAGATGAAAACTTTTTGAAAAGCCCATCTGTATCTCTCGAATTGCGAACACCATATACGATATCAGATCCTTTTTTGTATTCTTCCAAAAAAAGATCAATAGCATCTATATCCTGCTGTAGGTCAGCGTCAATAGAAATAGCACAGTCACATCTATCTGCTGCATAGTGATATCCTGCAAGAACTGCTGCCTGATGCCCAAAATTACCCGAAAAATGAATGCATACAATTCTTTCATCCTTCTTGTGAAAATCACTACACATAATGCCTGTTGCATCACGTGAGCCATCATTCACAAGAACAATTCTACTGTCTCCATCTATACTTCCATTATTTATTAATTCTTCATATTTTGTAAGAAGCTGGGATACAGAATCTTCAATACATTCTTCCTCGTTATAACAAGGAACGATAATATACAGTTTCATTATACAAATCACCCCTTACCCTGAGATCAAAAAACACATATATATGCTGTATCATCACGTATTATAACCTGACTCTCCTCATCAAAGTAATCCCAGTTTATACCCGCAAAATATTCTTTATATATATCATCATCCATTGCAACTTTCTCAAAGCTACGACCAGAAATATTTCCTGCAAAGTCAGTATAATAAGCACAATACTGAAGGAATGTCCAGGTATAATCGCTATAACATCTACGATTAATAGCACCTCTGCAAAAGTTGACCTGATCATAAAAAGGCGAAGAATCTGTGTCATTAACAGGTGCAATCTTATTAACAGTTATTCCTGTCTCTTGTTCATAAGCTTCAATAGTATTAAATATTCTTTCTGCGTATATACCGTCAAGTGTCTCACTTACCAAACGATTTTCGATTATACACTGTATAAAAAAGACGTTAAAGAACACATATAAAGCAGGCATAAAGTACAATATCTTTTTAATTCCTTTGGACAAGATATTTTTTTCATCTTCTTCAGTAATAAAAAATATCATGATCAATATATGCATGCTTTGAGCAAAATAAAGAGTAGAAACCGTTCTCGCTATAAAAGTTACAGGATCCGATGCTATCTGGACTAATAAGGCAAGTATTATCAAAATTACCTCTACCAGTAAAAAGGCTCCTAGTTTGCCCCATTTTTTACCTTTAATACACAGTGTAATAACTACTATAAATGTAACTATAAATACAACTAAAGGTACATATACTCCCGGGGTAAGACCAAGATTTGATGAGACAAGCTCTTTTACAGATGATGCAATATTTGAAGCATACTGGCTCAGACTATATCCTACTGCCGGACTTTTCTCCTGATATGACTCTATCCCAAAACCGGCTAATATTTCCTGTACTAAAGGTCCTGTTACATAATTAAGCACAAACAAAATCATAGGTGGAGTTGCCTTTAATAACTCTTCCTGTATAAGTTTCAAAGAAAAAACACCCTTATGTTCTAAATATATATATACGCCTATGCAAATGGTAGCTATAGGGCAAGCCATCTGATAGAACATAGTCATACACATAAAAAAGATAATGGAAAGAATAAGCTTTTTTTGAGAAAGGAAATAAATCCCAACTCCCATAAATAGAAAAGCCAGGGCAAAAACGTAAAATGTCTCTGTAAAATAAAAGAACTCGGTAAATAGTACATTTATAAAAGAAAGGCTAACAGCCGAAAGTATCGCAAAACGAACTACGACTGATTCGCCCTTCAAAGGACAGATGCGTATAAATAAATTCAGATATACTAACTGAAGTAATAAAAGTGTTACACAAAGTGAACAGATAAAAAGTAATAGATTCAACCTAAAATGGCAGGCAGGAAGAAATCCTGTAGCATTAATAAACCATTCAATTATGGCAGCTAACCATCTGTAACAGTCAAGACGAGCCTTAAAAGTAGAGGAAGGATCCAGAGCACCCCAGAGAGTATCACTGTTAGCAAAAAAGCTTCTATAAAAACCTCCATAAGCTAAAATCAGTAATAAGAAATCGCATATAAATAGTTTAGCCGTAAACGGTGTTATTATACTAATTCTATCTTTGCCAGAGCTTTTGCTTTCAGTAATATTCATCCCCCCTATATCGGCTCTCATGTCTCTCCCTCCAGTTATGAATTCCTTATTACAGTCTCCAGTAATCAAATTCAGGTTTTGTAAAATTATTCTTATCATAAATTCCCTTAATATCAAGGAATACCTTAGTACTGTGCTTAGGATTATAGAATCCGGCAATATCTTTAGCAGTAAATGGTGTGAACTCCTGATGTGCTACGGCTACGATAACTGCATCCATATCTTTAAGTGCATCCATAGAATCAAAATCTATACCATATAGGCGCTTTGCTTCATCTGCATCAGCCTCAGGATCTATAACTACGGGAGTAATTCCGTACTCGCCAAGTTCGTTATAAATATCAATAACCTTGGTATTACGTGTATCAGGGCAGTTCTCTTTAAATGTAAATCCAAGAATTGCAACCTTAGCGCTCTTAACAGCTATGTCATTAGCTATAAGCTTCTTAACACAGTTCTCTGCTATATATTTACCCATGTCATCATTGATACGACGGCCAGACAAAATGATCTGTGAATGATATCCAAGTTCTTCTGCCTTATACGTAAGATAGTAAGGATCAACACCGATACAGTGACCACCTACAAGACCCGGTTTAAAGTTAAGGAAGTTCCATTTAGTTCCTGCTGCCTTAAGTACTGCCTGAGTATCGATTCCCATACGATTGAATATCATTGAAAGCTCGTTCATGAAAGCAATGTTAATATCACGTTGGCTGTTCTCAATAACCTTAGCAGCTTCTGCAGTCTTGATATTCTCTGCTTTATATACACCCGCAAGCGCAACAAGGCTGTAAACCTTAGCTACAGTCTCAAGAGTTTCTTCATCCATACCGGATACAATCTTAGTTATAGTCTCAAGTCTGTGAACCTTATCACCTGGATTAATACGTTCAGGTGAATAGCCAACCTTGAAATCAACTCCGCACTTAAGACCTGATTCCTTCTCAAGGATAGGTACACATACATCTTCTGTTACACCAGGATATACTGTTGACTCATATACTACGATAGAACCCTTTGTAAGATGCTTACCAAGAGTATGACTAGCACTCTCAACGGGTGTAAGATCAGGTGTATGATCATCATTAACAGGTGTTGGAACAGCCACAATGTGGAACTTACACTCTTTAAGTTTTTCAGGATCAGCTGTGAATTCTACAGAGGTCTCCTTAATAGCATCGTTACCAACTTCTCTTGTTGGATCGATTCCCTTTTTGTAAAGCTCAACCTTTGCTGCATTAAAATCGTATCCTACAACTTTGATCTTCTTAGCGTATGCTACTGCTATGGGCATTCCTACATATCCAAGTCCTACAAGAGAAAGTTTTTCTTCTCCTGAAAGGAGTTTTTCATATAAATCCATGATTTAAACCTCCGAGATTTATTATATAATGCGATGATAGCTATAAAAATATGTTTTCCTATCATCAATTTTTTATTTAGTTACATTTATATATGAACGTGAACATTATACCCTAAATAAAGTAAATCTCCAACATTCACAGAATACAAATGTTCATTTTTACAGCACACATCATTATAACTCAAATAATATAAAACACCAACTTTTTATCCATATTACCACTTTTTATGGTACTCTTATAAGGTCAAAACAGTTTAGTTTGCGGCATATTTATCTTCTACAATATAGCTTTATGGCGCTTTCTAAAATAAAAGGGGAGACTAAAATTGAAAAAGAAATCCAACATACTTTTTACTTTTATTATTTATACATTCCTGTACATTATCATAATGACTTTCCTTTATCATTTTTTCAAAATGCAGGGAAAGAGTCTTGTTTATAACGGTGATGGCTGGCGTCAGCATATAAGGTCCATGGAATATTACTCAAGATGGCTTCACGATCTACTAGCAGGTATCTTTACAGGTGCTGACATGCCAGGAACATATGCATTCTCTATAGGATATGGAAGTGATATCATATCAACTCTTGCATATTACGGAATTGGTGATCCTCTGGTCCTTCCTGCTGCATTTATAGATTCTTCAAAGATAATATATCTATATAGCGCACTAATACTTATTCGCCCTTATCTTGCAGGATTATCATTCCTTCTCTACTGTCACACAAGGATTCACTATAATCGTAAGATATCTTCAGATTATTCTGCTCCTCAAGTTCCTGTGATCATAGCTTCTGCTATATCCTATTCTTTCTGTGGGGTGGTTATTTATATTGGAATGCTGCATCCTTTCTTCGTAATACCACTTGTAGTATTCCCTCTTATCCTCACAGGAATAGAAAGATATCTGTATGACAACAAGCCTTCACTGCTTATCTTTGCTATCTTCATTTCAGGAATAAGTAACTATTACTTCTTCTATACGCAGGCTATTCTTGCAACTGCCTACTTTATATTCAGACTATCTTATATTGTACAAAAGCGTTCCAAGAATCCTGATTTATTTACAGATCATAAATCTTTATTTAAGAACGAATCTTCTTCTATGTTCGGTCTATCAGTATTTTTAAAGGCCGTCGTATATGTCATTACAGGAATTGGAATGTCATTTATAACTCTTCTCCCTGTTATGATACAGTTCACACAAAACTCTAGGAATGGAATAGAATATGCAAAAGGACTATTCTATAACATTGATTATTACAAGATGCTCTTTGCTAACCTGCTTGGTTTTTATAACAATCCGGCAAATGATACAGAGCTTGGCTTGTCCGCTGCTCTTATTGCGGGAATCATCTTTATGATAATAGTAAAAGATCATAAGCGTCTTAAGCTCACATGGTTTTTGACTATAATCTTACTTATATTCCCTTTATTTGGTAAGATTTTCAACGGCTTTTCTTATTCTAATAACCGCTGGAGCTATGCTATAGCAATGCTTGCAGGATGGACACTTGTAAGTGTATTTGATGATATAAAGAAATCATCCAAAGTGCAGATAATACTGGCATCTGTTATTACTTTGGCGCTTGTATTTACGGAATACAAATTGGGATATCTTGTAACAGATGATACCCCTATTAAACGTAATGTTGTATTCTCTATAGTCCTTATATGTATCTGTATAGCTTTAGTATTAATGCTTAGATCCAAATTTAAGATTGCAGGTATACTTGTAATGGCTATCGCCATCATATCTGTAACAATGAATATAAATTTCGGTTATTCCAGCGCACAGGCATCATTCCCCCAGGAATTCTTAGATAGTATGAATCCTGAAGAATATACTGCTGCATCTATGAATACTGAAGTTTCATACGTGGATAGTGCTGTAACATCAGATAGTAACCAGGGAATATCCGATAACGGTATTGGACGATATAGCGGAATAGGCAAGACTCTATCTCTTAATTACAATGCTTCAATGCCTTATGGCTATTCATCAACACAGTTTGCATTCTCACTTGCTAACGGTTACATATCTTCGTATCTTAATAAACTTGGTATATTTGAAGATCAGAGCTTTGCTTATTTCGGGCTTGATGACAGATTTATCCCTATGGCACTTGCCAATGTACGCTATGACTGTGCTAACGGATATGATGATGGCCAGTATATGTATGTACCATACGGATTTGCAGAAATGACAGAATTGTCTGCTGACGCTTATCCTCCTGCTATCAAGGTGTTTAAAAATGTCCTTCCATTATCAGCAGGAATCACATATTCAGGATATATTACTGAATCAGAGTTTGAAGAAATGAATCTGGCACAGCGACAGGAAGCTCTGACACAGGTAGTAGTACTTCCAGATGATGTTGCTGCCACAATAGACAGCACATCTATTACTAATACTGATGTGACATATACCTATCAGGATCTTCCTTACACTATTACTTCCTGTGAAGGAGTTACGATTACTGATGCTTCAGGTAATGACCTCTCATCATCAAGTGGTGTAACCGAACTAAACGATCTTAGAATCGAAGCTCAAAGTGGATCATCAATTACACTTACATTTGATGGTCTTACAGGCTGTGAAACTTATCTGTCATTCAATGACTTTTATGGCAATCATGGTACAGATGCCGTCATGCAGGTTCAGTTTGAAGCTTATAATGGTGAGAGCTTAGTAACATCTAAAAAACTTAACTACTATACTGAATACTTTGCTTTCAGAAGTGACTGGCATGACTACCTTGTAAACTTTGGTTATGCATCATCTGCTACATCCATAAAAGTAAACTTCCTAAGCGAAGGTTCATACTCACTTGATAAACTGAAAGTTGTATGTCAGCCTGCAGAAACAGCTGTCGCCAACCTTTCAGCACATCTCCAGTATCAGATAACTGATACTGACCTGCATCTAAGTAATGCGTCTTATGCTACAGATACTATAACCGGTAACATTACTACGGATACCGATAAGTTAATGCTTATAAGCATCCCTTACAGTAAGGGATGGAGCCTTATGGTAGACGGAATTAAAACAGAGCTATATCAGGCAGACATCATGTATATGGCAGCCTACGTTCCATCAGGAGATCACTCTATAACATTAAAATATGAGACACCAGGGCTTAAAGTAGGCGCACTAATATCTATCCTATGTTTTATGATCTGGCTCCTGGTAACTATTATTCCTATTGCCAAAGAAAATAAAAAAGCAAACTGAACTAGCGCTAAAATACATATAAATAATCCTTGGATACCCTATTAGTTTTATGTATCCAAGGATTTTTATATTTTTATATTTACATCTTTATTCTTTTTATTTTTTCAGATTTTGTTTAGCCATATCTTCAGCAACAATCCGCTCTCCGGTTTTATTTTTTAACTGTTCCTGTGATGCTGCAGACAGACCATTATTTATGGCGGCATTAAAGTCACATGTACTACATCTGTCAAGCTGTTCTTTAGTTACTTTACCATCACGATAATCTCTTACCACTTTAAGTTCGTACATGCTGTACTTCTTCTTTTTCCAGAATCTGAGAAACTTATGATGGATAACCCAAAGAGCAGGCTGCCATATATACTTATGCATAGTTGGTGATACTGAGCCGATCATCCAACAGTTCCTGTCACAGTGGCGTACTTTATGCCTTACTTTCTCAGCATCTTCACTGTTCCAAAGTTCATCCCATGTCTGTGTATTAAGATTACCCATAACTTCCTTGTCTTTAGTTCC
>NZ_JAILQF010000159.1 GCF_024699075.1 Butyrivibrio sp. | reverse complement strand
TGCAGGATCTTTATGACGCATGGCCACCGCTATAACCTGGAGAAAGGATATAAGAAGATCTGCAAGGCAGCACTCTCCAACAAGGCCGCCATTGCCGTTTTCGGCCACTCCCATATGCCCGTCGCTAAATATTGCAGCGGCGTTCTTTTGCTGAATCCGGGAAGCCCTGCCTGGCCGAGACAGGCAGAGCGAAAACCTTCTTACATAGTTCTGACACTAGAGAAAGGCCGCATCCTCTCTTATGAGATTCGCTATCTCGAGAAAAAAGTTTAAAAACTGTGTTGACATTCGGGGTGCTTCAACTTATAATAACACTTGCATTTGAGATTGGTTCCGGGGTGTTGCTCAGCTTGGTAGAGCGCCTGGTTTGGGACCAGGAGGTCGCAGGTTCAAATCCTGTCACCCCGATTCAAATGTCAACTGAATAATCCTTCATTAATATGCGGGTGTAGTTCAATGGTAGAACACTAGCCTTCCAAGCTAGATACGTGGGTTCGATTCCCATCACCCGCTTTAACAATTGCCTTTTTTAGACAGTTGACGGCAGGCATAATCTGCTGCCGGGATTATGTGTCCGTAGCTCAGCTGGATAGAGCACCGGCCTTCTAAGCCGGGTGTCGGGGGTTCGAGTCCCTTCGGGCATATTCTCCGATCTTTTCGGACAGTATTTACATGGTGGGTATGGCGTAGTTGGTTAGCGCGCCAGATTGTGGTTCTGGAGACCGTGGGTTCGAGTCCCACTAGCCACCCTGAACTAATACTTGATTCGAAGTATGATTATGTTATACTTGTTGCGACAGCGAGAGAGAGCCATTTAATCGCTATGGTACCTAATTGATGGGCTATCGCCAAGCGGTAAGGCACAGCACTTTGACTGCTGCATTCACCAGTTCGAATCTGGTTAGCCCAGCTCGATATTACACTTTTAAAGTTTAATATAATATATGAGATACTAGCTCAGTTGGTAGAGCACTTGACTTTTAATCAAGTTGTCGAGGGTTCGATTCCCTCGTGTCTCATTACAAAGCACCATCTACTTGATATACTCGGTAGGTGGTGCTTTTTTGTACAATGGATTTTTACATTGCCGACTTGCTTTTATTCTTTTTTTCTTCGTGCTGTTTTCTTTTTAATTTGTACATACGTACATCTGATTCCATATAAACTTCATGCGCATTTGTATCTTTTGAAAGTTCATGCTTGAAGCAGTAGCCGTATGCTACGCTGTGATCAAAACCCGTCTCCCTTCCCTTTGCACCAAGGAGCTCGTTCATATGGGCTATATGACTGTCTATATAGCTCTCATATGGGTTTTCTTTGAGGATGACGATAAATTCATCTCCGCCTGTTCTTCCCCTGAAGAAGGGGTCAGGAAAGCATATATTAAGGATGTTGGCAAAGTTCTGTAAGAGTTCATCCCCTGCCTTGTGTCCTTTGGAGTCATTGACTTCTTTAAGACCGTTAAGATCCAGGGACATGATCATATAGTCGCTATTTGTTTCATCAAGCTGCATTATCTCTTTATCACAGGAGGTCCTGTTAGGAAGGCCTGTAAGAGAATCTTTATATGCCAGGTCAGATAGCTGAATTTCTTTTTTCTTCATAGGGTCAGCATTGGATAAGGTTACCATAAATGTCATAAGACGGGATGCAACGAATATTATTCCTCCAAGTCCTATGAAAATGGATGCAGTGTTATTAAACATTCTTGCACCGCTCTTATCGAGGAAGAAGAATATTGCAGCTACAATAAGGCATATAGAAAGAGTATCAAGTCCTGCTATCTGAACCTTGTCATAAACGGATGCTTTACGCCTTTTGAGATAGAAGAAGGAATAAATGATAAAGCTTATAACGCTTATGCCATAGATTACTGCAAAAGGACGGCTGAAGTAGTTGATATATCTTATTCTGGTCAGATGACATATAAAAAAGGTAATCTCAATAGCTGTAACTGCAATAATAGACCCTATTGCGATCCTGTTATGAAGAAGATGACATATAGTACAGTACAAGAGCATTATCAGAGGAAGCGATAGATATAAGAGCGTGTATTCAAAAAGTGCCGGATTGGGAGTATTGGTCATGAATATGATGTTGATCCTCTGAGAAGTAAGTATCCATGCTCCTCCGCAAAGACAAAGAATTGCAGACCTTATCTGACTTGCAAGGCCTCTTATTCTTACTGCAAAGAAAAGGGATATGAGGAAATAGGTTACGCCAAACATGCACATGAAGGTTCCGAGAAATACAGAAAGTGCCCTGTTCCAGGTGTAGCCTCTTACAAGATCATCAAAATTGCCATAGCGGGGTGTATAAATGATCGTGCCGATATCATTCTGGGATACTGTCATCTCTATTACGACCCGCATTCCTTCATATCCGTCATGAGGCAGAGTTATAAGACTTACATCCTTTGGAAGAAAGTCTCCATTAAGAGCCTGTTCCACTCTTTTGGTATAGATGACTGTATCGTCAAGATATACTGTATAGCCTACAAACTGTGTTGGAAGAAGTATTGTAGGAAAGTCGTATTCTTCAGGTGGAAGATTAAAAGATACTATAACACTGTCGCCTTTTTTAAATTCACTGTTTGGAGTAAAGTCAGCTATTTTTTCTGCTTTGGAGGTACCTTCGTAGGTGCCGTTTATTGTCACATAGAGTCTGTTTTCATTAATTACAGGCGCAGTATTCTCGCTGTACAAAATGATCTGTGACATAAATAGCGTTGAAAACAGTATTAAAATGAACCAAAGTAGAACATTTATATTTTTGTATGTCATATAGTTTTTGGTGACTCCTTGGCTTTTACGTTCTGGTGTCGTTGTCTTTTCATTTCATACATTCTTATGTCAGCAATGGTATATATCTTTTCTGCATCCTGACCGGGGAATTCAAGATCTGATGCAATTCCATATGAAAATCCATAAGTGATTCCTGACTGACCGAAATGTGTACGTGCAAATTTATTTTGAAGCTCGATCATTCTGGAATTGGCATCTACAAGACTTTGTTCATAAAGAATTACTATGAATTCATCTCCGCCCATACGTCCTGTTATATCAGAAAATCTGAAAGAGCTGCTGAGCATATCAGAAAACAGTGACAAATACTTGTCTCCTGAGTCATGACCGTAGGTATCATTGATAGTCTTGAGATTATCAAGGTCAATTGATATTATTACATAGCTTCTTCCGTCATTACCTGCAGTAAGCATTTCTTCCTGACATCTTGCCCTGTTGGAAAGACCTGTCAGAGGATCGTAATAGGCAAGACCGCTTAAAAACTGTTGCCTGTTTAATGATTCAATTGAATATATCTGATATTCAAAGTAGCCTATGAAGATGAAAAGTACAAATATAAGTGAACCAAATGTCAGAAAATCAAGGTTAAGAGTAGATTCGCCCCTTGGAGAGCTGAATTTCAAAACATTAAATAGAATTATCTCTATCATTGCACATATTAAGAATACGCTGATTCCGATCATAAGTATCTGGAAGGAGATCACATCAGGATCACTTCTTTTTTTATCCCTTGAAGTATATAAAAAATATATAGCTGATATAAGTGCAAGAGGAGCCTGTATGCCGCAAAGTATATGGAACATCATGGTATGAGTTGAAAAAAGAGCTATACCTGTAAAATGGGCAACTATACAATAAATATATGCAATTAAATCTATGATGGTAATATATTTAAAAAGAATCTTAAGCTTTCCATTGGGCATGATACATGAAATATATGCACATAATGCTGCAGGAACAGAGTAAAAGGAAGCA
Source organism: Butyrivibrio sp. (assembly GCF_024699075.1). The sequence goes on along the minus strand of NZ_JAILQF010000159.1, from coordinate 10,117 downwards.
TACTCAAGGATAGTATTAACTATCATTTTGGAAGTAAAATAGTTGAATATATCAGAGGTAGTAAGTATGTATATACCAAGTATGACTGATATTAAGGATCCAAGGAATACTCTTGCGTAGTCAGCCTTGTTAAAAATAAGATAGGGCGTAAGAGCGGATATCGTTATCCCGAGACTTAGAAGGAATATACCAACATAGAACTGAAGTCTCATAACATCGGATCGCATAGACAGAAGATCCTTACGAAGCCCCAGATATATATTATCAAAGCCGGCAAAAGCGCTATCCTGACCTGCAGTATATTTAATTGTTAAAGTCCTTCCCGGGTAGTTGTCTGGAAGAGGAACATATACATTCCCCATTGGAATAATGCGATGAGCTTTAAGAAGATCTGAGGCATAATCAAATATCAGTTCATCATCTAAATAGACCTGAAAGCTTGCATGAATGGTCTTTATCTGCAAACAGGCTGATTTTATGCCATAGTCCTTAAGTTTACGCATCAAAAAGAAGGTATCACCACTATCTGCTACAGGAATTGCGGCTTCAGATAATGAGATATCGGATCTGTTTTCATCGTCATAACTAATATTCCATCCTTCATCCAAGGTTATAATGTCATGTTCATATTTGGATGGGAAGGAACCGGGAACAAATGTATAAAGAAGTCCGGCGGCTGTTATTACGGCGAGAATTATATAGATAACTAACTTATTTCTGTCCGCATATTTTGGCATCATGATAGTATTAATAATACAACTATGTATTACCCCCTGCAAACTGTTTTTTTCGCAATAATTCTATATTTAAGGGCTGTCTAATTGGCGTAGTCGCTTGGCGATGTCCCTGTGATCTTTTTAAAAGTGGATGAGAAGTAGGTTATATCCTTGTAGCCTACCTTTTCGGCAACTTCGTATACCTTGTATTTGCCACTTCTTAACATGTCTATGGCAGCTCTTATCCTGTATCTTGTTATATAGGCATTTATGGTATAGTCAGTTTCTTTTTTGAACATATGACTTAAATGGCTTTCCGAAAGCCCGAGAGAATCTGATATAAGCTTTACACTTATATTAGTATTTCCATAGTTTTTTTCAATATAATATAGAGCATCAGATACGTATTTGCTTACAGAATCTTTTTTGACATTATCATCATTTAATATTGAGCTTTTTCTGAGTTCTGTTTTGCTTGTATAGTCCTTATCTATCTGATCTCTTATCTTTATAACAGTTGCTTCAAGCTCGCCGTCTTTAAAGGGCTTTAGGATGTAATCAGAAGCCCCAAGTTTTATTGCCTTTTGAGCGTAAGCAAAATCTGAATAGGCAGTAAGGAAGACGGTATAGGCATTATTGCCATCTTTTCTTAATTTGCTGACCATTTCTATACCGTCCATTTTGGGCATTCTTATATCGCATATGATAAGGTCCGGATTGTATTTTGTGGCAGCATCATATCCTTCCTGACCGTCAGAAGCTTCTGCAACAACAGCGCATCCAAGAGACGCCCAGTCTATTCCCATCACAATGCCTGTTCTTACAAGCTTTTCATCATCTACTATTAAAACACTAAGCATAAGATCAGCTCCTTTGTATTGGTAATACTACAGTGATCATGGTACCGCCTTCAGAAAGTCTTCTTGCTCTTATACCATAATCATCTCCATAATAAAGACGTATGATCGTATCGACGTTATAAAGGCCAAGATGCCCCTGCTTGTCAGAACGAGTCCTTTTTTCTATACGCTCTATTTCTTCATCTGAAATGCCGATTCCATCATCAGACACTTCCATTGTTAAGTTACCCTCATCATCATATATATTTACAAATACATGACCACCTGCCTTGTCGCTAAGGCCGTGAACTATGGCATTTTCGACAACAGGCTGAAGTATAAGTTTAGGAACCATGCAGTCTTCAAGTTCAAGTGGTACCTCTATGTCAAAAGAGAAATTGCCTGAAAATCTTATTTTTTGAATTTCTATATAGTAGTTTACAAGATTGATCTCATCTTCAAGCTTTACAAACTTATTGCCTGAAATGGACATTCTAAGTATAATTGCAAGGCTTGATGCAAGAGTAGCAACTTCAGGAACATTTTTGGCCTTGGCAGTCCACTTCATGGTATCAAGTGTATTATAGAGAAAATGAGGATTAAGCTGCGCCTGCATCATGGCAATAGTTCTGTCATCCAGCTCTTTTTGCTTTTGGATTTCAAGATCCATATAATTTTGCAGCTCTCCGGCCATTTTGTTGTAGTTTCTTCCAAGCTGTCCAAGTTCGTCTTTTCTGTCTGTATCAACACGAAGACTCAGATCACCGCTTTCAGCCTTTTTCATTGCATCTGAAAGTTTTTTGATAGGAAGAGTAAGATGAGCACTCATTATCTCTGCAACTATAAGACATAGAAACAGACTTACAAAAGCCATAAGAAGCATTACTCTTGTCATTGTATTTGTGACATCTTTAGTGAATATATTTTCTTTTCCAAGAACAATGGAGAGTTTGGAATCACCTATTTCTCTAATAAAAAATATACCGCTGTCCTGCGACTGTGTGATTGTAAGACCCTTCATCCTCCTGTACCTTAGCGTAGCAGAAACATTATCATAGCTTGCTCTTTCGTTGGAATAGACCTGATCCCAGAACCTGTCAAGGATTACTATTTCAAGTGATGAGTCGGTGGTACTTGATAGTATTGCTGATATATTGTCAGAATCAAGGCTTGCAACTATATACCCTTTGCATGAGCCATTAATGGTTACGGCTTTTGCAATCTGGATAAGACTTGGATCTTCATAGTCCTGAGTTTTCATTATTGCTGTTTTAGAAGGGGTATCACTTACTTCCTTAAGTATGCCAAAATAGGTAGGCATGCTTTTTAGGGCATCACCTGATGAAGTGCTGATTAAAGAGGTTCCATTTTGATCGTATACGGTAAAGTCTCCGTAGTCTCTTAGATCTGAAGTAAGTGTAAATAGTCTTCTGTAGGATCTGCTGCCTGTAAGAGGGGTATTCTTACTAAGCATTTCGAGTATTATCTTGTCTGTAGAAAGAGCATTCATATCATATTCGAACATTGAAAATTTGGAATCAAGTTCAGTAGCAGCAGCCTGGATCTGGCTAAGTGCCTGCTCTTCATAATTTTGAGATATCCTGGTCCTGAATGCCCTTATAAGAAATGTTCCTGATATTATAAGAGGAAGTATGGCAACTAGTATAAAAGCTGCAAGTAGTTCCCTTTTGAATGATTTTCTAATCATATATACCTCATTTTATATATTACTAATAGGATTCTTTTATCTTAGTAAAGGAATCTAAAATATCTGATCTTAACAAGCCTGCCTTGTCTATGTCGTATATGATCACATTGATGTCTGATTCTGCTTCTATATCCTGCCTTACACTTCTTCTGTACTGGTACTGTGAAAGGTAGGTCTGAACCTGCAGGTTGGTAACAAAATCTATAAAAGTTTTGGCATTATCTATATGCTTTGCTCCTTTTACAATGGCGCATCCATCAGGAAGGGCAGCAGTACCATCACTTGGGTATACCATTTCTATATTTGCACCAAGTGCGATATTCTTTCTGGCAACTTCTTCAGTTGTAATACCTATTGTCTTTCTTCCTGCTATAACTTCTGTTACAACATCAGAAGATGATTCAAGAATGTCTCCGTCAAGAGCTTCCATAAAAAGAGACAGAAGTTCATCATATGTCATATCTGAAAAGCTGCCTGAAGAGCTATTAGAAGAAAGATTATTAGATGAGCCGGAAGTATTATCAGAAGAACTGGAAGCGTTATCAGATGTTCCGGAAAGGTCATCTGATAAAACCTGAAGCATAGTCATCATAGCAGTATAGGAAGATCCTGAAGTACAGGGATCGGCAAAAGCTATTTCGCCGTTATAGCTTCCAGATAAGAGCTTGCTCCAGCTCTTTGGCCGTTCATTATAATTGATAAGCTTTGTATTATAGATAAAAACTGTAGGTAGAGAAGAAAAGACTGTATAGGCACTTGTCTTTGAAGCATATGAATCATCAAGGATATATGAGTTTGCAGATTCATAAGGCTCAAAATATGAGCTGTAGCTGTCAAGAGAGTCTACGCCTCCTCCGAACATAATATCTGCATTTACAGATTCGCTTTCACTTTTTATAAGTTCAAGCATCTCACTTGTTCCGCCGCTTACTACTTCAACCCATATACCTGTTCTTGCTTCAAACTCCTGAATTATAGGCTCATATATTTCGGGCTTATGGGCAGTGTATACTATTAGTTTATTTTCATCTGACAATTGGTATACATCATATGTGGGATCATTTCCTGATGGGATATCTATGCTCATGATAAGAGTGAAGATAAGAATTATCGTTATAAGGATCGCCATGGATACCTTTTTGGATAAACGGAATTTCCCCTTTTTTGGATTTGTATTCATAGTAATATCTTTAAATCTCCTCCCTGTTCTTATTATTAGTATACGCTGTTTGAGGCTTATTTTGTAAGGCTTTGCAAAGATTAGCAGGATTTTTAAATAAATTGCAGTTTTGTCCTGTTCATTATCGAAATTTAATAAACTAAAATTATTTTCAGAGGGTAACGTTCATAAGTGTAAGTACTTTTGAACTAAAAATTCTAATGGGAAAATAAGGAGGACAAAAAACTATGAAAAAGAAATTCTTGTCTGCTGTTATGGCATGTAGCCTTCTTGCAACAACGCTTGCAGGATGCGGATCTGGAGCAGATTCCGGAACTACAGGGGGCTCTGTTACAGGCACAGATACAGCATCAGACACACAATCCGTAGAAAGCACACAGACACAGGAAACTGCAAGTGAAACAGTCGATACTTCAAATATGACAGAGACTCAGAAGATCATAGCTGAAGCAGAGACTATGACTCTTGAAGAACTTGCCAAGAAGGCTATTGAAGAGAGTAACGGCGCAACATTTTATGGCGTTGGTAACTCAAGCCGTGGTAAGACAGCGCTTCCTCTTTTCATTGAGTATCTTCAGTCAATTGATTCTTCCTACACAATGGAATTCGACTGGCAGCAGCCAAAGAACAACAAGATTTTCGAACAGCTTCAGGCTGATTCACTTAAGGAAGAGGGAACATTTGCGATGACCCTTATCCAGGATGGCAACCAGATTGAGTCCAAGATGGTCCAGACAGGAATCCTTGATACATTTATTCCTCTTGACTGGGCTCAGGCCAATGGTACAACACCTGATGCTTATGACGGATATTTAGAGCTTCAGCTTCTCAACAAGGTATTCATGTACAATACAACAGGTGATAAGACCTATGATAACTGCTGGGATTTCGTAGCAGAAGGTACGCACCCTCTTTTCATGGATATCGATTCTGAAATAGTTGGTAAGAACTTCCTTTACATGCTTACAGAAGATACCTATGCCCAGTATCTCAAGGATGCATTTGACGCTCTTCCTGCTGATGAACAGGCATATTTCCAGACAACAATAGATGAAGAAAAAGAAGATGCAGAGCTTTTCGGACTCGGTGAGAACGGTGCATATTCACTTGCATACATTAAGCTCTTTGTAGGTGCATATAATGCTCAGACAGATGACGGACCTATCTGCCAGACACTTGTTACAGATTCTGCTACAGATCAGTCAGGTCTTCTTGTATATTCAAAGCTTCGTTCAGTAGAAGAGTCAGCAGGCGTATCAGTTAATAACATCAATATCGCTGCATATCAGGATGGATACACAGGAATCGGCGGATATGGATATTGCCATTACCTCTTTGTAACAGATAACAGCCCGCTTCCATGGACAGCATGTGCATTTATCGCATATCTTACATGTACAGAAGATGGCTTTTCAGCATGGGGCAAGGATATGGGTGGATATTCATCCAATCCTGAAGTTGCACAGGCTATAGAGACAACATATTCACATTCTACAGGCGGATATAACGAAGCCGGCGAAGATGAGTTCCCTGCTAAGGATGATCGTGGCAAAGAATGGTGGGTAGGTGAAGGACAGCTTGTAGTTGAAGATCCTCAGTACTGTGCATCTGTTGCATTTACAGTAGGTAGCTGGATTGAGACACTTGATAAGTATACAGGCGAAGAAAGCGAATAATGTAGTAATACAAATTTAGAAAAAAATATAAGGTAAAACATGTCAGTGTGCTGTCTTTCCTTATGCGAAGGGCGGTGCACTGATTACCTTAAAAGGAATGTTTTACTCATATGTTTGCGGATAAAAGAGGACAAATATGAAAAAAGCCATTTTTCTAAACCGCCTGAAAACCTATTTCGGTAAGCCTCAGAATGTAATACTGCTTCTGTTTGGAATAACACTAACATACACAACTATAGCCCCTATAGTTGCTATAGTTCAGGATACATTCAAGATACATCCGGGTACTATTGACCAGTATCTTACAGGCAAGGCAGAAGGATATTCTGTAGCCAACTATACAGATCTTTTTACCTCAAGACTTGCAAAGACTAATCTGTGGATGCCAATACTTAACACAGTACTTCTTGCAGTTCTTACATGTCTTATCGCAATACTTTTCGGCGGCCTTACAGCATTTCTTGTTACAAGAACCAATTTAAAATTCAAAAAGTATATCAGTTCGATATTTATTTTTCCATACATAATGCCTCAGTGGACGCTGGCTGTTGTATGGCAGAACCTTTTTAATTCAAATGCAGTTACAGGTACATCTAACGGACTGCTTGTTACACTTACAAAGATTGCAATGCCTCTTTGGTGGTGTCAGGGACTCTTTCCTTCAGCAGTAGTACTTGGACTTCACTATGCTCCATTTGCTTATATCATGATAGGCGGCATCTTCAGAAATATGGATGCAAACCTTGAAGAGGCAGCAACCATACTTGATACTCCCAAGTGGAAGATCATGTTCAGAATCACTCTTCCTATGGTCAAACCGGCAATTCTTTCAACGATACTCCTGGTATTCGGATCTGCAATGGGAAGCTATCCTGTACCTCATTATCTTGGCTTTACTACACTTTCTACCAAGTATGTATCAATGAATTCCAAATATACGGGAGAAGCTTCTATACTTGCAATTATAATGATGATCTTCGGTATCCTTATTCTTGGTATCAACCAGATGAGCCTGAGGAGCCGCAAGAGTTATACAACCGTAAGTGGTAAGTCTGGACAGATATCCAAGATCAATCTTGGAAAAGCAGGAAAGTATATTATTGGTATAGTGCTTATGGCTCTTACATTCTTTACATCGATATTCCCTATTGTAATGTTCGCACTTGAAACTTTCCTTCCAAATCCTGGAGATTACAGTTTCCTTTATACAGGTGATCTTAGCAATCTTACAACCAAATGGTGGATCACTAATGATAATAATGCAGGTGCTCTGTATGGTCAGAAAGGTATTCTTTTTAATGATCTTATAGGTAAAGCCTTAAAGGGAACACTCTTAGTATCAGTGTGCTGTGCATTGATAGCAGGAACTATTGGAACACTTATTGGATATGCTGTTTCCAAGAATAGAAGAAGTAAATGGGCTGCATATGTCAACAATATGGCCTTTCTTCCATACCTTATGCCATCACTTGCAGTTGGCGCAGCATTCTTCATACTTTTTTCCAATGGAAGACTTAATCTTTTTAATACCTATACACTTCTTATAATAGCAGGCGTAGTTAAGTACATACCTTTTGCCAGCAGGGCAGCTCTTAACTCAATGCTTCAGTTATCAGGGGAAATAGAGGAAGCAGCTATTATACAGGATATTCCATGGATAAAGCGAATGACAAGGATTATCATTCCGATCCAGAAGTCATCTATTATAAGCGGATATATGCTTCCGTTTATGACATGTCTTAGAGAATTATCACTCTTCCTTTTGCTTTGTACGCAGGGATTTATTCTGTCAACAACGCTTGACTACTTTGACGAGATGGGACTATATGCATTCTCAAGTGCTATCAATCTGATACTTATAGTACTTATCCTTGTCTTCAACACACTTGTCAATAAGCTTACCGGAGCAAGCCTTGATTCCGGTATTGGTGGTAAATAGGAGGAGATTTATAATGCCAGAGATCAAACTTACAAATATAACTAAAAGATACGGGGGCTTTTATGCAGTAGATGATCTGAGCCTCGATATAGAAGATAATGCTTTTATAACCCTGCTTGGACCTTCAGGATGTGGTAAGACTACAACACTTCGTATGATTGCAGGACTTGAAACGCCAACACAGGGCCAGATTAAGATTGGAGACAGGGTTGTCTTTGACAGCGAGAAGGGAATAAACGTACCGCCCAATAAGCGTAAAGTCGGATTCCTCTTTCAGAACTATGCTCTGTGGCCCAACATGACAGTGTATCAGAACATATCCTTTGGTCTTACCAATATCAAAGAAAAGATGCCTATGATCGACTTTAAGGCACAGAAATTAAAGACCAGGATCGAAGCTTTAAAGCATCCAAAAGAGCTCAAAGATATCTATGAAGAGAGCCGCAATAAGGATGGTAAGGTAGATATAGAAAAGGTATACCTTAAGCTGATAGATACTTATCAGATGTCCATGTACTGTGCCAAAGAATTCTATGCACTAGGTGTCATAGAGTCATCTGATGTAAAGGCGGCAGCAGATTCCAAGAAAGCTTTATTGGAAAAAGAGCTTGAAGATATATTAAAGGCTCACGAAGCTAAAGGTGAATCACTTTCTGATAAGTGCGAGATAATCAAAGACGGTAAAGTTGTAGAAACGGTTAGAAACCTTAGTAAAGAAGAGGTTGACCTTGCAGTAAGAAGAGTATCAAGAATAGTTAAGATAGGCATGTTCATGAACAGGTATCCGGCTGAGCTTTCCGGAGGTCAGCAGCAAAGAGTTGCAATTGCAAGAACACTTGCCCCGGAGCCTCAGGTTCTGTTTATGGATGAACCATTATCAAACCTTGATGCCAAGCTTCGTCTTGAAATGAGATATGAGCTTCAGCGTCTCCATCTTGAGACAGGAAGTACGTTCGTATATGTAACACATGACCAGATGGAAGCTATGACTCTTGCTACAAAAATATGCCTTATAAATAACGGAGTACTTCAGCAGTATGCAGCTCCTTTGACAGTTTATAACAGGCCTGAAAATCTCTTTGTAGCAGACTTTGTAGGCAATCCTTCAATGAACTTTGTTGAAGCTAAAGGAGTGCAGAAAGAAGATGGAAGCCTGTCTTTGGATGTTCTTGGAGGTCATAAGGCAGCATTTGTACCATCTGAAAAGCTCTCCCTTGATAAATGGTTCAAAGACAGGGATGATGCCAAGGCTCTTAGTGATGCAGATCTTGAACTTAAGAAAAAAGACAAAAAGTATGTTGAAAAGAGTAATAAAGATGAGACCTTCCGCTATCATATAAGTCTTGTGGAAGAAAGAGATGATTCTCTAGACGAAGAGCCTGTTATTACAAATGAGGACTTTGTTATAGGAATAAGGCCTGAATTCTTGGAACTTGACGAGTCAGATAATGGAATAGAAGGGGAGATATATGGCGTAATGCCAACCGGTATGGAATCTACTATAAAGATTGCTGTAGGTAACTTCCTTCTTACAGGTGTTGTATTTGGATCAAAGATCTTCCAGATAGGAGCAAAGCATAAGATCACGGTATCAGGTGGCGGTGTCCTTATTTTCGACAGAAGATCAGGAAAATGCATCGCACAGGGAAGCTTGAAACTTGAGTGATTTGCGGGCTTCGCACATATAACATGAACTATTGTCCTTGCGATTTGATTACCTCGGGCAGTTACTATAGGATTTATTTCTCTTAAAAATGCTATAATTCAATGCTTAATATATGGAAATTTATATTCTGGGGTCCGAAACTCGCTTCGCTCGGACATGCGGACCCCAAACAGAATATATAATTCCATCTATTAAGCTCTTGAATTTAGTAGCATTTTTAAAGAGAAAAAATCCTATAGTAACTGCCCGAGGTATCATATTGCAAGGATAGAAGGATGCGTATGATGTGCGAAGGTTGAGCTTATAATGGAGGTCTTAAGCCAGGCGGTTCCAATTAATATTTGCGGATAAGGGGGTGAATCTGTATCGTTTATCCGCAAGTTTTTATCAATC
>NZ_JAILQF010000144.1 GCF_024699075.1 Butyrivibrio sp. | reverse complement strand
TGCCATTTTGTAAGTAATTCATAAAAGCTGTATTCTTCTGAATAATCGTACCGTTTTCGAAGTTCTTTAGCTTATAAAGTGCATCCTCGATTGCTGCATCCGACAGCGAAGGGTTCAGACGATGCAACGAATCATTCAACTCGTCATCATATATCGGACTTTTGAAATCTCTTTCCGTAAGATCCGGTCCATACAAATACTGATATCCCATGTTCTGGAATAACTCTACTATTGAGTTTTCATAATCTGCTTCAATGAATCCTGGCATATTCGGCCCCCTTCACTTAACAACTGCTTTTTAATTTCTCTTTTTCCTCATCTTTTTTCTGTAAATAATAGAATTCCTTCTGAGTCTCAATCTCTTCACGTAACTCCTCCTCTGTCGGAAGATATAATTTATACTTTGCCCTATCTTTACCTTCAAGCACTTCTTCATCAATTCTTTTTCCTATATACCAATTTCTAAGGACTAATGTAGTATCAACAGTCTGATATACAAATTGTTTTGCCTCATCAATAATAGTGCATACGTCCTTAACCAGATTGTTAGTATTTTCATATTTAATAATTGTATTCATTTCATCAGTCCTTTCTTGGTTAATATAAACGATAATTTAGAGCAACAAGCTCAATCCGTCTTTATGCATATATTCAAAGATAACGCATCCAATGTACCGGCTACCATAGCAGATATAGCTCTTAATGTTACCGACGGAGTACATAATACCGTTAAGGATGATCCGGAAGGACAATACCTTTTGCTGAGTTGCAAAAACATAAAAGGCGGTTCATTGAGTATTGGTGCATCTGAACGAAAAATCAATTCAGAAACCTTTGATAAATTGCGTCGTCGCACAAAACTGGCAAAAGGTGACATCCTTATATCCTCGGTTGGAACTGTGGGTGAACTTCTATTGCTTAACACTGAACCTACAAATTACGAATTTCAGCGAAGCGTAGCTATAGTAAAGCCTAATCCTGAGCTTGTTAGTTCTGCGTATGTATATGAAGCGCTTGTAGCCCAAAAAGCAGAGCTCATAAATGCAGCACATGGAGCGGTTCAGCAATGCTTATTTATCTCTGACATTGCTGGATTCCCTATTGGGATTCCAAATTCTAATGATCTTCACGCATTTGATGAAATTGTTATTCCAATGTTTGACACAATTTCTGCCAACCAAGTTGAAAATCAAAGGCTTGAAGCTATACGAGATACCTTGTTGCCGAAACTGATGTCCGGGGAGCTGGATGTATCAAACCTTGATATCTAAGCCGCTAAATTATCGTTTATTTTTATTTGAAAGAAAAATTGCGTGCAAAGACTAAAAAATGTGTAATGATATAAGAGTGAAGTTGATTTCTGAAAGGATACGATAATGAATATATCTATTATGTTTTCAAATATAGGGATAATAATGAATTCCGTAGGTTCTATTTTATGTATCTTGAAACTATTAAGAACAAAAGAGTCTTATGTTGGAACGGCTGAAGAGCATGACAATAAAACAAATGAATTTAAGAAAGAAGTGAAATATGTAAGTATAGGAGTCTTTTTTATAGTAATAGGAGCAGCTTTTCAGATTATTGGAAATGTGATATAGAAAGTTGTGGTGTATATAAGGAGTAAGGTATGAGTGCATATTACACAGAAGCTGATTATGAAAACTCAATAATAGAGCTTTTTCAGGGGATGGGTTATCAGCATGTTTATGGACCAGATATAGAAAGAGATTTTACTAACCCATTATATGAAACAGAATTATTAACTGCACTTTCTAGGATAAACCCAGATATGCCTGCTGATGCAATTTCTGATGCACTTTATAAATTAAAGAATTTTGAAAATGCAGAGTTGGTACAGAAGAATGCCGTATTTATGGATTATTTACAGCATGGTATCGAAGTACGTTATTTGGTAAAGGGAGAGGAACGCTCTGGATTGGTATATCTTGTTGATTATAACAATCCATCAAAAAATTCTTTTGTAGTTGCGAATCAATGGACTTTTATTGAAAACAGTAATAAGCGCCCGGATGTCTTGCTGTTTATTAATGGACTTCCGTTAGTTTTAATTGAATTAAAGTCCCCATCAAGAGAAGAAACAGATGCATCAGAAGCTTATACACAAATACGAAATTACATGCATGAGATTCCTTCAATGTTTATCTATAACTGTATCTGTGTAATGAGCGATCATCTCACATCTAAGGCAGGAACTATAACATCTGGTGAAGACAGATTTATGGAATGGAAGACTAAAGATGGCAATTATGAAAATACACAGTATGCTCAGTTCGATACTTTCTTTGAAGGTATATTTGAGAAGGAAAGATTCTTAGATATCATAAAGAATTTTATCTGTTTTTCGAGTGATGGAATAAAGAAAGCTAAGATTTTAGCCGGTTATCATCAGTATTTTGCTGTAAATAAAGCTGTACTATCTACTAAACATGCAACAGAGACAGATGGTAAGGGCGGTGTTTTCTGGCATACACAAGGTAGTGGTAAATCCTTATCTATGGTTTTCTATGCTCATTTACTTCAGGATGCATTAGAGAGTCCTACAATTGTTGTTATTACCGACAGAAATGATTTGGATGATCAGCTTTTTGGACAGTTTGCAAAGTGCAAGGATTTCTTGCGCCAGGAGCCGGTACACGCTGAGAGTAGAGAACATCTTAAGTCTTTATTAGATGGACGAAAGGCCAATGGCATTATCTTTACTACTATGCAGAAGTTTGAAGAATCTGATGAGCCATTATCAGAGAGACGTAACATAGTTGTTATGGCTGATGAAGCACATCGTGGTCAGTATGGTTTAAAAGAAAAGGTAGATGCTGAGACTGGTAAGATTAAGATTGGTACCGCGAGAGTTATAAGAAATAGCTTGCCAAATGCTACTTACATTGGTTTTACTGGTACACCTATTTCTATGAAAGATAGAAGTACTAGAGAAGTTTTTGGTGATTATATTGACATTTATGATATGACTCAGGCTGTAGAGGATGGAGCGACACGCCCTGTTTATTATGAGAGTCGTGTAATTAAACTTAAACTTGATCCAGATACTCTGAAATTAATTGATACAGAATATGACATCATGGCTAATAATGCAGATCCAGAGGTCATAGAAAAGAGCAAAAAAGAACTTGGCCAGATGGAGGCGATTCTTGGAAATGACGAGACCATTGCTTCGTTAGTTGATGATATTTTGGATCATTATGAGAATTATCGAGAAAATCTTTTGACAGGAAAAGCTATGATTGTAGCTTATTCTCGTGCGATTGCTTTAAAGATTTATAGACGTATTTTAGAGATTCGTCCTGACTGGGAAGAAAAAGTTGCAGTTGTTATGACAGAGAGCAACAAAGATCCAGAAGATTGGCGTGAAATAATTGGAAATAAGCGTCACAGAGATGAATTAGCAAAGCAGTTTAAAGATAATGAGAGCCCATTGAAAATTGCAATTGTTGTAGATATGTGGCTTACTGGATTTGATGTTCCATCCCTTGCTACCATGTATGTATATAAGCCTATGCAGGGATACAATTTGATGCAGGCTATTGCTCGTGTTAACAGAGTTTTCGGGGATAAAGAAGGTGGACTTGTTGTAGATTATGTTGGTATTGCATCAGCTCTTAAACAGGCAATGAATGACTATACAACAAGAGACAAAAAGAACTATGGTGATACAGATGTAGCTACGGTAGCATATCCAAAATTCTTGGAAAAGCTATCTGTTTGTCGTGATTTATTCCATGGCTATGATTATTCAAAATTTACTAATAGTACAGATTTAGAAAGATCGAAGGCAATTAGTGGTGCAGTTAACTTTATCGTTGATGTAAATAGAGAAAGAGAACGTGAAGACTTCTTGAAGGAAGCTTTATTGCTTCGGCAGGCCCTGTCATTGTGTTCTTCGCTTGCACCTGAAGAATTAAGAATTGAAGCAGCTTTCTTTGAATCTGTACGTGTTCTTGTAATGCGCCTAATGAATAAGGGGGAAGGAAAAAAGATTTCCTTGCCAGAAATGAACGCAAGAGTAAATGCACTCTTAGAACAGAGTATCAAGAGTAGTGGAGTGATCAATTTATTCTCTGATGTTAATGGAGAGTTTTCTTTATTTGATCCTAAATTCCTTGAAGAAATAGGCAAGATGAAGGAGAAAAACCTAGCTGTAGAATTATTGAAAAAATTGATTTCAGAGCAGGTAATTATTTATAAACGTACCAATGTGGTTAAGTCACAGAAGTTCAGTGAAATAATACAGCAGGCAATGAATAGGTATTTGAATGGAATGCTTACAAATGAGCAGGTTATTGAAGAACTTCTTAATCTTGCAAAGCAGATTCAGATTGCTCAACAGGAAGGACAGAAACTAGGCTTAACAGCAGATGAATTAGCATTCTATGATGCATTAACTAAACCACAGGCTATAAAGGATTTTTATGAGAATGAAGAATTGATAGCTATTACTAAAGAATTAGCGGATGCATTAAGAAAGAATAAGACGATAGATTGGCAGAAACGTGATTCCGCTAGAGCGAAAATGCGTATGCTGATTAAGAAACTTTTGAAAAAACATAAATATCCACCAGAAGGCATGGACGATGCTGTTCAGACTGTTATGCTTCAGTGCGAGCTTTGGACAGATAATACAGAGATGATGGAAGAAAGAGTTTCGAATTATGCTTCCAGATTGGGTGAGTATGTTTCAGAAATTAATAAGCAGTAGGACTATTAGATTCGTTTAGAGAAATAAGATTAAGGAAGAAGGTATTGTAATGACAGAACAATTCAAATGGGTGGATTTTTATGAGGAGTTTGCATCAAGGCTTCTTGAATATAAGAACAACAGAAAAGAGCTTATTGATAAGCTGGTAAAAGTTTATGACATTATTGGAATAAAACTTCCTAAGCTTGAAGCAAACGGTATACCGGCAGACATAGATCCGTTTACTATTTTTGGATTGTTCAACAAAGGTATTACAAATGACAATCGTATTTCTATT
>NZ_JAILQF010000052.1 GCF_024699075.1 Butyrivibrio sp. | reverse complement strand
CCGAAAACTATCATAATAAGAGCCATGAAGATAGTTGAACGCTGGCGGCTCCAGTTAAGCTCATCTTCAAAAGTTGATATTGCACTTTCAGAAAGGGCTATAGCACTTGTAAGTGCTGCAAAGAATACCAGTACAAAAAATATTATTCCCATAAGTCTTGTCATTCCCATTCCTGCAAATACCTTAGGAAGTGTTATGAACATAAGGCTTGGGCCTGCGCCAAGCTGTGAAGCATCACCTGCTGAGAAAGCAAAGACTGCAGGAATTATCATAAGTCCTGCTACAATTGCAATTCCTGTATCAAATATTTCCACATTAACTGTAGCTTCTTCGATATGAACATCGTCCTTCATATATGAGCCAAAAGTTATAAGAATACCCATCGCAATTGAAAGAGAATAGAACATCTGTCCCATTGCAGCAACAACTGTCATCCATGAGAAATTGTTGAAGTTAGGTATCAGGAAGTATTTTATTCCTGCTACAGCTCCCGGTCTTGTCATAGAATAGATAGCAATTATAAAGGATAAGACTACAAGGATTGGCATCATAAATTTGGATACGCGCTCAATTCCGTTACGAACGCCTGCAAATACTACAGCCAAAACGCAGAAAGCGAATATCATGAACCAAGTCTCAGTCTGAAATCCATTTGAGATAAAAGAGCTAAAGTATGAATCTTGTGCGACTGCATCAGTATTGCCGGAAATATACTGGAACAGATAATTTAAAACCCATCCGCCGATAGTAGAATAGTAAGGAACTATAAGCATTGGGATTATTGCATTGATCCAGCCTCCAAAATGATATACTTTTTTGTCAGAAAAAGCTTTAAAGGCTCCAATTGGGCTTCTTCTTGAAATTCGTCCGATAACAGTCTCTGATACGATCATTGTATAACCAAAGGCGAAAGCGAGTATTATATATACAAGAAGAAAAGCTCCTCCGCCGTATTTTGCAGCAAGATATGGAAATCTCCAAATATTTCCAAGACCAACACTGGCGCCTGCTGCCGCAAGAACAAATCCTATTTTTCCTGAGAAATGACTTCTTTTTTTATCCATGAATATTTATTAACTCCATTAATTTATTATTTATACACATATAGCATTTTAAAGTATTAAAGCATATGTCGCAAGTTATTATTCCAAAGCGGAGATTTACCCCCATTTATACGACTGTAATCTGCCATCCATTAACTTCCTACGAAACTGATGCAAACAAGGCTTTTCGTAGGAAAAATAGGCTTGTTTCAAGTGCTTTTTGCCACTGGCTTCCTACGAAACTGATGCAAATAAGGCTTTTCGTAGGAAAAACAGGCTTGTTTCAAGTGCTTTTTGCCACTGGCTTCCTACGAAACTGATGCAAACAAGGCTTTTCGTAGGAAAAAACATGCATATTTATAACATTTCATGTTATTATTAGTATATATTATACCGATAATATATTTGTGCTATAATGTCAATTTAATTTTTGCTCGTTCATGTTAGAAGTAGAATTAATGATTCTTGCTCACTCATGCTAGTAATAGACATCATTTATACGATTATAAGTCAATAATCATCTCAGATCTTTCTTCAGTACAGGCATAGCCCGCTTACTTCCTTGTTTTGACTTTGTTTTTCCTTTGTTCTCAGGTTTTGGTTTTATCAGAATCATCAGGTAACTATTGAAATGTTTTGGTAAAGAGAGGTTTCTATGGTTAATACTGAAATTATAAGCAACATGACTTTGGAAGAAAAAGCAGCTTTTCTTAGCGGCAAAGGGGAATGGCAGACCAGAGATTATAAAAGGCTTAATATTCCTTCAATTTTCTGTTCAGATGGCCCTCATGGTATCAGAAAGCAGGCCGGTGCAGGTGACCATCTTGGTCTTAATGAATCGCTTCCTGCTACATGTTTTCCAACCGCAGCAACTATAGCAAATAGCTGGGACGAAGAGCTCGGCAAAGAGATTGGTGATGCGCTTGGCCAGGAAGCTATGGCTGAGGGCGTTAATGTGCTGCTGGGGCCTGGTCTTAATATCAAAAGAAGCCCTCTTTGCGGACGTAATTTCGAATATTTTTCAGAAGATCCATATCTTGCAGGCAAGATGGCAGCTTCCTATACAAGAGGAATACAGTCCAATGGCGTATATTCCTGTCCTAAGCATTTTGCTGTTAACAGCCAGGAAATGAGACGTATGGCCATGAACTCTGTCGTAGATGAGAGAACTTTAAGAGAGATCTATCTGACAGGATTTGAGATTGCGGTAAAAGAGGCTCATGCCAAGGCAATAATGACAAGCTATAACGAGGTTAATGGCACTTATGCCAATGAAAATGAGCATCTTCTTAAAGACATTCTAAGGGATGACTGGAAATTTGACGGAATAGTAATAACTGACTGGGGTGCTTCCAATGATCATGCTCTTGGAGTTAAGGCCGGTTCTGATCTTGAAATGCCAAATCCTGGTCTTGACTCTGCAAGAGAGCTTATCGAAGCCGTTCAGTCAGGCAAGATCACAGAAGCTGATATAGACGCAAGGGTTGATACACTTCTTAGTGCAGTTCTTGAACTTACCAAGAATGCAGAAGGTCATAAGGAGACCTTTGACATAGAAGGTCATCATAATCTTGCCCGTAAGGCTTCCTGCGAGAGTGCTATTTTACTAAAAAATGAAAATCAGGTTCTTCCTTTGAAGCCCAAGACTAAAGTGGCTATAATTGGTGATTTTGCTTTTGAGCCTCGTTATCAGGGCGCCGGATCATCTCTGGTTAAGCCTACGAAGTGTGAGAAGGTAACTGAGCTTTCAAGTTCATATGATCTTCAGATCGTTGGTTATAGCAGGGGCTATCTTAGAACCGGCGAAGAAGATGCTAATATGAAAAAAGAAGCTGTAGATATGGCTGCTACAGCTGATGTTGTGCTGTATTTCTTTGGCCTTAATGAAATAAGTGAATCTGAGGGTCTCGACAGAGAGCATATGCGTATTCCTCAGAATCAGATCACGCTTCTTCAGGAACTGGGTCAGGCTAATCCTAATCTTATAGGTATAATCAGTGCTGGATCAGCGATCGAGATGCCATGGCATCATTATTTCAAGGCTCTTGTACATATGTACCTTAATGGTCAGGCAGGAGCTGGAGCTTCTCTTGATATTATCACTGGTAAAGTCAATCCTTCAGGACGTCTTAGCGAGACTATTCCAAGAAGACTTGAAGATACGCCTGCGTACAGGTATTATCCTAGCCCTCAGCGTACTTCCGAGTATAGAGAAAGTATATATGTTGGCTACAGATACTATGATACAGCTAATATTCCTGTGCTTTATCCATTTGGTTTTGGCCTTTCCTATACCTCTTTTGCCTACTCAGATCTTAAGGTCGATGACAAGGGCGCTACAGTAACTGTCAAAAATATCGGACAGATGGACGGGGCCGAGGTCGTACAACTTTATGTTGGCCTCAAAAATGCCAAGGTTTTCAGGCCGGTAAAAGAGCTTAAGGGCTTTAAGAAAATAAAAATCGCAGCAGGTCAAAGCGTAGATGTAAGGATCGATTTTGATGACAAGACTTTCAGATATTGGAACGTCAAGACTGGTAAATGGGAAATTGAAGAGGGCGACTACGATATCATGATCGGTCGAAGCGCAGCTGATATAAAACTTACCTCCAGTCTTCATGTAAATGGTACGACAGAAGAGTATCCTTACTATACCAACCGTATGGAGCATTATTATAGTGGCAATATTCAGGAGGTTCCGGACAGCGAGTTCGAAAATCTTCTTGGTTACTCGATTCCAAGTGGTAAGTGGAGCGGCGAACTTTCAGCTAATGATGCTATATGTCAGCTCTATTATTCAAAGAGCGGGCTTGCAAGATTCATTTACAAGAAGCTTACTAATATGAAAAAGAAGGCTGAGGATGCAGGTAAGCCTGATCTTAATATTCTTTTCATATACAATATGCCGTTTAGAGCTATGGCCAAGATGACAGGTGGCGCTGTTAGCAGGGATATGGTCAGCGGTATCGTGAAGATGGTCAATGGGCACTTCTTTGGCGGTCTTGGAAAGGTTATAAGCGGATATTTCAAGAATAGCAGCGCTAATAAGAAGTACGAAAAGAAAATAAATGGTTGATCTAAAAATGCAGATAACTAATGTACAAATGGTTATACCAAAAGCAGATTACAGATAAACAAATGGTTATACCAAAATGCAGATAATTAATGGCAAAAATAATTAATGCAGACATACCTGAAACAATAAATTATGTAAGATTGAATTCCCAATTAAGGAGGTCAAAAAAGTGAGTTTTTGGAGTAACTTTGCACAAAAACACCCTGTAGCATCGAAATGGATCAGAGAGGGCGGACTTTTTGTGATCGTAAGTAATCTGATCACGGTATTTAAGTACATAATCCTTCAGTTCCTGCCAAAGGCTTTTTCTTTCATGCCTGAGACAGATTATGGATGGCCATCAATTCCTGTGAATCTGTTCGGCATTGACTTTTTATGGAACATTATAGGATATGATCAGGCGAGTGGTGGAATGAGGTATTTCTGGGCTTACATGGTAGCCATGGTAATTGGTGAATGCGTAAACTTCCCAATCCAGAGAAGCTTTGTATTCAGAAGTAAAGGTAATATCTACTTCCAGGCAATGTGGTATATCATCGCATTTATCATTATCACCTGCATTGTTAATTCTATTAACTGCGTATGGGTTGCTGTTGCAGGCCACTTTGTACCTGACTTTGTTTATAATATCGGAACTGTTGTTCTTAACGGTGGTGTTTCGATGGTAATATTCTTCTTTGTTAATAAGATCATATTCCCGGAAGGTGAAGCTAACAAAAAGGCTTAAGATAGAATCTGCACTTAGCACTTAAATTTTTTTCATGAAAAGATCAGGTTGATCTGGCAAAAAAGACATAAGTTTTATATAAATGATTTTTCAAAATTTTCAGGGCGCATCCGCACCTGGTACTTAAAATCAATTCTACAAGTCCCCGGCAAGGTGCGGTTAACCATAAACGCAGGCAAGTCCTGCTAACACCCACAAAAAGGGAGGTTACACAATATGCTATCTATTAATATTGATGACGTGTTGAGTGTTCTGACTACGCTCAGGCCATATCTTATTGCCCTTGGCATTATTATTGTGGCTTGGATCATTCTAAGGATCATAGTCGGCAAGGTTATGAAGAAAAATCCGGCTAAGAGAAGAACCAAAGCTGGTCTTTTGGTTGCGCTTCTTGCCGGCATCTGCATAGTTGTCAACATGATCTGTACAGGTCCTATGAGCACTATGCTGGATCTTATTTCCGGTAGCGGAACAATCTCAAAGGAAACATCTGACGCAGCTACTGAGATTGCAGTTCAGATCGGTGAAGAAGGTATCGCTCTTCTTGAAAATGACGATAACATTCTTCCTATGGCATCAGGCGACAAGCTCAATGTATTTGGATGGGCTTCGATCAATCCTATCCTTGGTGGAGCAGGATCAGGCGCTTTAAATGATGCTTACCTTACAACAGATATTCTTCAGTCCCTGTCAGAAGCAGGAATTGAGACCAATTCAGAGCTGACACAGTTCTATACCGATTATAAGGCTGACAGACCTGAAGTTGGTATGTGGGCTCAGGACTGGACACTTCCTGAACCTAATGTATCTCTTTATACAGATACTCTTATGTCAAATGCCAAGTCATTCTCTGACACAGCTATGATCGTTATAAGCCGTTCCGGTGGTGAGGGTGCTGACCTTCCTGCTAATATGACGGCAGTAGTAGATGGTTCTTTCCAGGATGGAACAACCTATACAGCAGGTGTTTATGATGATACTTTAAATGATGGCAATGACTGGGATGAAGGTGATCATTATCTCCAGCTTACAAACAGAGAAGAGGATATGATCAATCTCGTCTGCAGCAATTTTGACAATGTAATCCTTGTTTATAACGGTGCAAACGCTTTCGAACTTGGATTCGTTGAAGATTATGACCAGATCAAGGGTGTTCTCTGGACAGCTGGTCAGGGACACGTTGGTATGAAGGCTCTTGGTGAGATAGTAGCAGGTACTGTTAATCCATCAGCTAAGCTTATCGACACATATATTTATGATTTTGAAACAGCACCTTGGTGGAATAACTTTGGTGATTTCAATTATGAAAATATGGACGATATGTCCTATACATCTACAGGATTTACTGGTGTTGAATCTACAGCTTATGTATCTTTTGTCAACTATGTAGAAGGTATATATGTTGGATATAAATTCTATGAGACAGCAGCCGCAGAGGGTCTTATAGATTATGAAAAAATTGTTCAGTATCCATTTGGATATGGCCTTTCTTATACAACATTTGAGCAGAAGATGGGCGATATCACAGAAGCTGATGGCAAGATCACATTCGATGTAACAGTTACCAATACAGGTTCTGTTGCGGGTAAGGATGTTGTAGAAGTTTATTATAATCCTCCATATACAAGCGGCGGAATTGAGAAGGCTTCAGCTAATCTCGTTCAGTTTGAAAAAACAGGCATACTTGAGCCAGGTGCTTCTGAGACAGTCAATATATCTTTTGACATAGAAGACATGGCTTCCTACGATTACAAGGATGCTAAGGGATACGTGCTTGAAGCAGGTGATTATATTATTTCCATCAATTCTGATTCTCATAATATAATCGATTCCAAGACATATACAGTTGCTTCTGATATCAAAGGACGCAGCTCCGATCAGGACGATGTTACTAACAGATTCGATTTTGCTGAAGGCGAAGTTACATATCTTTCAAGAGCAGATGGATTTGCTAACTATGAAGAAGCAACAAAGGCTCCAGCAGATTACAACATGACTGATGAAGCAAAGTCAACATTCTACAACATCAGCAATTATCTTACAGAAGAAGCTGTTGCTGCAGATGAAGATCCTGATGCTGAGGCTATTACGACAGGTGCTTCTAACGGCATCACTCTTATGGATATGGTTGGTATAGACAAAGATGATGCTATGTGGGATCAGTTCATGGATCAGCTGACACTTGATGATATGAATGCCCTTATCTCTCTTGGCGGATATCAGACCAACTCTGTTGATAGCGTTGGCAAGATCCGTACCAATGACTGTGATGGCCCTTCATCAATCAATAACAACTTTACAGGTGTTGGTTCACTTGGCTTCCCAGTAGGTGTTGTAATTTCAGCTACCTTCAATAAGCAGCTTGCACATGATTTTGGTTATTACATTGGTATAATGGCAGACGAAATGCACACATCCGGCTGGTATGCTCCGGCTATGAATATTCACAGAACTGCATTTGCAGGTCGTAACTTCGAGTATTATTCAGAAGACGGTGTTCTGTCAGGCTATATTGCAGGTAATTCTGTAGCTGGCGCTTGGGAAAATGGTGTATATGCTTACATGAAGCACTTTGCTCTTAATGATCAGGAGCAGAACCGTTGTGATATGCTCTGCACATGGACCAATGAGCAGGCTCTTAGAGAGATCTACTTAAAACCATTCGAAGAATGTGTTAAGGATTATGGCTGTCTTGCAGTTATGTCATCCTTCAACTACATTGGAAACAGATGGGCAGGCGGATGTTCTGAACTTCTTAACGATGTACTTCGTGGTGAATGGGGCTTTAAAGGTTTCGTACTTACTGACTACTTTGGCGTATATGGATACATGTCAGCAGATCAGGCTATCAGAAATGGTACTGATATGATGCTTGTAAACTATCCTACACAGACCAATAATGTTCAGTTCCGTGATACTAACGGTGCTCAGCAGGCAATGAGACAGGCTGCAAAGAATGCTCTGTATGTTGTAGCTAATAGCCGTGCATATTATAAAGAGAACTATTCAACTGCAATGCCTATCTGGAAGATCATTCTCTATATCGCAGATGCTCTTGTAATTGCGCTTTGCTGCTTCATCATTGTAAGAGCTATTAAGAAAAAAGATGCTGCGTAAGTAGAAGATCTGTTTAAAAAGCTATAAATCAAATATTTATGCAACATAAAAGGGGCGCTTCGGCGCCCCTTGTTTTGTTCATTCGTATACTTCGAATTATGACTTTCTTTATTTGATTTACATGTGTACTTCGAATTATGATTTTCTTATTTGATTTATATGTGTGCTTCGAATTATGACTTTCTTTATTTGATTTACATGTGTGCTTCGAATTATGACTTTCTTATTTAGTTTACGCATGTACTACGACTTTGTTTCTGCCATTGTTCTTGGCTTCGTACAGAGCTTCGTCTGCAAGCTTTAAGGCATTCTCGTAGTCGCCTTTATATTCGGAAAGGCCTGCTGAAATCGTGATCGGAACAGGGCTCTTTGGATCTTTGCTTATTGAAACTCTTATTTTATTGATCGTCTTTGTAGCTTCAGCGACGCTGCAGTTATTAAGGATGACAAGGAATTCTTCACCACCAAATCTTATTACGTAGTCATCTTTTCTTACAGATTTTTTGACATAATCAGCTATAAACTTAAGTACATTGTCGCCAACAATATGGCCGTACTTGTCATTAACATTTTTAAAATGGTCTATATCAAGCATTATAAGGGCTGCAGGCCTTGTAATAGACTTACTTTCCTTATCTGTTATCTCATCAAGCAGAACTCTGTTGCCTACCTGAGTAAGTTCGTCGGTCACAGCTTCTTTTTCCATCTGCCTTATAGCCAGGTAGTGGTCGAAGGTGATGAGATTAAGGATTATCTGTGCAAAAAGAACTGCGAATGCACAGGGAATATTGATGGCAAGCAAAATCTTGAGATTCTCATAATGATTAAAATTGTGAGATATCAGTATTTCTGCAAAAAAGAACAGATATGACACAAATGCATCTGAAAATCGTGATGAAAAGCACAAGGTCCACATTATGATATGGATTGTTATGGTTCCTGCTGTAAAATAGGTCTTGTTCTCGAGATGATACACTGCCCAAATGGTAGAGAGCAGTACGCAGTGGCACAAAATATGATTGGTTGCGATCATCAGCTTATAATTGGTTATTCTTGTGTTAAAAAACAGGAATAGGCCAAGCGGGATAAGAAGTGATAATCTTGGAATCAGCGTTGGCATTATTGTACCGTTTAAAAGGTAATCAGAGTACAGGCACATAATGGCTGCTAAGCATCCGCCACTTAAAGCTATAGTCATGAAAAACTGATAATACATGACATTATATCTATGAAAATCATCCCTGTTTTCAGGGCTAAATTCTCTAAGTCTCTTGCAAAGGCCAAGAATATAGCTAATATTTAAAACTTTTGTGTTCATGAATAATGTGGTTCCTTATTACACTAAAATATGCATCAAAGGCTTGATTACATATCTAAAACTATGGTTCATATAAGCAATTATTATGACACATTTTACTAAATAATAAAGTACAAAAAAGCGTAAATTTATATTTTATTTTAAAGCGATTTTTACAACAAAACGGAAACTCATAATTAAATGTGAAAAAATTCGCTGAAAAAATTTTTAAACAACAACAGCATAAATCATAGTAAAAGCAAGAATAATCACATTGCTTTGATATTTTCAAAGCTCAAAAAAATAGCGCAAGGAAACCGTTTTATAATAGTGGTTTTCTTACGCTATTTTAAATTCAATTAATTTACTTATTAATGATTATTTGCTTCCTCTTACAATATCCTCGATGATATCAGCGCATTTATCGATTCCGATAATACCTGTATTGAGGCACAGATCATAGTTAGAGAAGTCATAATTGTCATGACCTGTATAGTGCTTGTAATATATGCGGCGAAGCTCATCCTGTTTTTTCATGATCTTCTTAAGATGAGCATCATCAAGACCAGGATGGAGCTGCCTTGCACGCTCAAGTTTAAAGTCTGTCTCTGCATACAAATAGATATCCAGCGATTTAATGCCGGCTTCCTTGAGAACGAAGTCAGCGCAGCGGCCAACTATAATGCATGGGCTCTTGGCCAGATCCACGATTACATGCTTCTGAGCTTCAAATATGTCATCATAGGAGTTGTAAGCTGCAGTTCCGTTTAGAAAGTTCTCTATGAAAAGAGATAAAGCAGAGATGGATTCACCTTCAGAATTAACATCTTCTTCGCAGAATCCGCTTTCTATAACAGTTTTCTTGACAAAGTCCTTGTCGTAATAGGGTATACCAAGTCTTTCTGAGAGTATACCAGCAATTGTGCGTCCATAGGCACAATATTCTCTACCAATTGTGATTACCGGAAATTTAAAGTTTTCCATAATTGAAAAGCCTCCGCGCTTTTTTTAAGTTCTTTGTATTTGTGATTTTATGACTCTATCAGGTATGAGTTTATAGTTATAGCGTTTATAGTTGTGACATTTATAGTTTTAAGCTTTTTGACGCTTCGCCTGTACGAACTGGAATGCAAGTGAGCCTATTACGAGCACAAGTCCGATTCCATCTGTTGCTACTCCTGGATATATAAGCATCAAACCGCCAACAACTGTAAATAATCTGATTATTTTGCTCATATCAGAGAAGCAGTAGCCTTCAAGTCCTGAAGCCAGGCCGAATATACCGATAATAGCTGTAATGCTTATCTGCAGAACTTCGATCGGCGTTGTATCTATCATCAAAAGAGCAGGGCTAAGGCAGAACATATAAGGAACAATGAAAGCTGCAATAGCAAGTCTTGATGCTGTGAAAGCTGTCTTCATAGGGTTACTCTTGGCAATCGCAGAGCCTGCATAGGCTGCAAGTGCAACAGGAGGTGTAATATCGGCAACAATACCAAAATAAAATACGAAGAAGTGAGCAGCAGCGATCGGAACGCCCATTCTTATAAGGATAGGAGCTGTAGTTGCTGCCATAATGCAGTAATTAGCTGTTGTAGGAACGCCCATTCCAAGTACGATACAGCAGAGCATTGTAAGGACGAGTGCGACAATAAGCTTATCGCCTGCAACACCTACGATTGCATTTATAAGTTCATTGGCAAGGCCTGTCATTGTGATAGCGCCTGATATAATACCTGCTACGCCGCAGGCTGCGCCTACAGTGATAGCGCTCTTACCACCTGACTGAAGTGCATCAAGTATTTTGCCAGGTGTAAGTTTTGCATCCTTATTGATAAGTCCGACTACGATAGAAAGGATGATCGCAAGTGAAGCCGCCTTCTGCATAGTCATATAGTTGCCTGAAACCCATACTATCAGCATAACTATTGGAATCAGGAGATATATCTTTTTGATCAGCTTAAAAAAGTTTGGAAGCTGGTCCTTAGGTATACCTGTAAGCCTCAACCTCTTGGCTTCAAGATGAACTGTAATAAATATGCCAAAGAAGTAGAGTATTGCCGGAAGGACAGCTTTACTTATTACATTAGAATACGGCACACCGATAAAATCTGCCATAAGGAAGGCGGCAGCACCCATAATTGGAGGCATGATCTGTCCGCCTGTTGATGAGGCCGCTTCTACGGCAGCTGCGAATTCGTTTCTGTAGCCAGTCTTTTTCATCATAGGGATTGTTACTGAACCGGTTGTAACTGTGTTACCTACAGACGATCCTGAGACCATACCGCAAAGAGCAGAAGAGATGACTGCAACTTTGGCAGGACCTCCGGCGAATCGCCCGGCTATACTGTTTGCAAGTTCGATAAAAAAGCTTGAGATTCCGGTTCTTTCAAGAAACGCACCAAATATTATGAAGACTACAATGTATTTGGAACATACGTTAACTGGTGTAGAAAGGATGCCGCCTTTTGTATAGAAAAGGTTTCGCACAAGGTACTTGACTCTTCCCGGGAAACTTGGGTTAGTAAGCCCAATTGTAAGAGCATATATAACAAAAAATGCTGCTACGATAAGAATTGGCATACCAACGCATCTTCTTGTAACTTCTACAAGAGCTGCAATACCAACTATACCTATAATTATCTGATACCATTCAAATCTTGTTCCCTGGTTGATTATATCAGTTGCATTAAAAGTAAAGTAAAGGTATGAAGCTGTTCCAAGGACCATAAAGATAATATCGCCGATTGGAATATAGTTTGGCTTTGTCAGTCCTTTTTTATGAGGATAGATCAAAAATCCCATAAGCACTATAAGTGCCATGAAAGAAGTCAGTCGTATCTCTTCGAGGAAGGTTGCAAAGAGAGTTACATATATACACCATAAGGAAAAAAGAGCCAGCACAACCGTAACGATTATCTTAGGTGTTCCGGTCCATATTCTGGTGTTGGACTCTCTGTCATACTTACGCATTACTGAATCTATTTCGACATTTTGATTAGTAGCACCTTCGGGGGAAGTATTCATTTTTACAGAGTCATTGCTGTTTAAATCTTTATTATTGCTCAATCCTTATTCCTCCGTTCTAACTGTTATTCCATGCTCAGCATAGTATCTGGCAGCGCCTTCATGATAAGGCACGTCTGTTACACTTGTTGCATTCTCAATATCAAGCTCAGAGCCTTTGGCGTTTTCAAGTGTTATATCATCTACGTGGTCAAAAATAGCTGCTGTAAGATTGTATACTGTATCCTCATCAAGACTTGCAGCTACTACAACAGTAGCTTTAACTGTAATAGTCTCTATGTCTTCATCCTGGCCCGGATAAGTTCCTGCAGGAATTGTATATGCAGAATAATAAGGACATTTTTCTATAATGCCGTCTCTAAGATCGCCATCAATAGAAAGTAATCTGACACCGTTAGTTGTTGCAAGTTCAGTTATAGCGGTGGTTGGGGCACCGGCTACAATGAAGGCTGCATCTATTTTGCCATCCTTTAATGATTCCTTGGAATCTTCAAAAGACTGGTACTGGGGCTTAATGTCATCAAGAGTGATACCGGCACCTTCAAGTACGTCAAGTGCGTTAAAGTATACACCTGATCCGGCTTCACCTATTGATATACTTTTGCCTTTGAGATCTGCTACGGACTGGATATCTGAATCCATGGTGATAAGCTGAACAGTTTCAGCATATAAACATCCAAGGACTCTGAAATCGTGAGTTGCTCCGTCCTTTTCAAATGCTCTGGTACCTGACCATGCATAAGACATAACATCAGACTGAGTGAATCCCAGCTGGAAGTCACCGTCCTGGATACTTTGAATATTAGCTTTAGAACCGCCTGTTGATACGGCAGTAACACGAACATCAGCATATTGCTTCATATACTGAGCAAGAACTCCGCCATATGCATAATAAGTTCCTGCAGTTCCGCCCGTTCCGAACATGAAACGTAGACCACTACCGCAGGCACAAAGACATGTGCACATGACAATCATAAGGATCATACTAAATATCCTTAAAACACGTGTTTTCCTCATTTTTTTCTCCTCTTTATGTATTTTATAAGATATATTTTAGCATATTTCCAAGGTACCTGTTTTGAGTTTATAAATGTGCTATTTATGGGAAAATGGGGGATTTTTTGAGGGGCGGTGTGAAGGATCTAAAACAAGATCATTTTATATATTTCAATATCTTAGCTTTTAGTTTATTATGGTTGTAATATTTGCTAATTAATTATTCTTTCAACTAGCTAACATCGAACCAATTTACATGTCTATACGAGGAGATACGACTATGAAAAATGTAACTTTAGGACGCACCGGCATATGCGTTCCACAGAACGGTTTTGGCGCACTTCCTGTCCAGAGAGTATCTTTGGACGAGGCTGTAAAACTTCTTAGAAAAGCCTATGAAGGCGGCATGAGATTTTTTGACACAGCAAGAGCTTATAGTGACAGTGAAGAAAAGCTTGGCGCTGCATTTGGTGATAACAAGGTTAAAAGAGACGAGATCATTATCACTACCAAGACTCAGGCCAAGACCCCTGAAGGATTCTGGAAGGACCTTGAAACATCACTTGCAACACTTAAGACAGATTATATCGATGTATACCAATTCCATTTAATGGGCCAGTGCTATAAACCAGGCGATGGAACAGGAATGTATGAGTGCATGCTCGAAGCCAAGGCTAAAGGTCTTATTAAACATATCGGCGGTACCGCTCATAAACTTGGTATTGCCAGAGAGCTTATAGAATCAGGCTTGTATGAAACAGTTCAATATCCAATGAGCTATCTTGCATCTGAAAAAGAGATTGAACTCATACATCTTTGTAATGAGAATAATGTAGGTTTTATCGGCATGAAGGGCCTTGCAGGAGGTCTTATTACCAATTCAAAAGCAGCTATGGCTTTCATATCACAGTTTGAAGGCGCAGTTCCAATCTGGGGTATTCAGAAAGATAAAGAGCTTGATGAGTGGCTTTCATATATGGATGAAACACCGTCTATGGACGATGATATCAAGGCTTTCATCGAAAGCGAGAGAGTAGAACTGATGGGAGATTTCTGCAGAGGATGCGGTTACTGCAGTCCATGTACTGTAGGCATTCAGATCAATCAGTGCAACAGAATGTCCCTTATGCTCAGAAGAGCTCCAAGCGATGCTTGGCTTTCAGAATACTGGCAGAGCGAGATGGCCAAAATTGATACATGTGTTAACTGCGGCGCATGTCTTCCCAAATGTCCATATGAACTTAATATACCTGTACTTCTAAAAAAGAATCTGGAAGATTACAGACTGGTTCTGGCGGGAGAGCGCAAGGTTAAGTGATTGATATTATTTAATGAGCAAGCTCGAATCGAAATAACTTTTGACCATTACGTCATGTAATAGCAATATCTGATACTTGTATCCATTATTATATTAGGATATACTTTAAAAGCTACACACAAAATATAGTTTATGGGAGGAACAAATAATGGGTTTCGAAAATGTATGTAAGTCACTAAAAAATTACTTCAGCAACAACAAAATACTTGCACCTTTGCAGATGTACGCACTTCCTGTCACTTTAGCATGTGGTGCTCTTATGGTATTACAGCTGATCATTCCAGGTTTTAGTTTGGGCTGGTTTTATACTTTAGTAAAAGTAGCTTTCTATCTTTTCTTCTTTATGCTTCTTGGAACAGAGAACTTTTTAATGATTGCTATAGCACTTGGCTTAAGAGCAGTTTACTTCCTTATTGATGAGATTCAGGCTCTTGTAGGTGAATATTCTTATTTTAGCATGG
>NZ_JAILQF010000032.1 GCF_024699075.1 Butyrivibrio sp. | reverse complement strand
TATATAAAATGATCAAGATAACCCATCACCTTTAGGTGATGGGAATATCTTGATTTCGGGTGCGGGGTTATAAGCCCCGTACCCGTAGAACTGCGTCAGCAGTGATTTTATAACGAGCAAAAAGCGAAGCGTTTGCGAGTTTAACATAAGACTTGTATAAAGTCGCAGGAGGAAAAAATGTTACAGCAGGTTTCAATCTATGCAGAAAACAAAAAAGGAGTTTACAGAGATATTACCGGTCTTTTGTCCAAAAACGAGATCAATATCCTTGGCTCTGTAACCAATGACAGTGCAGAATACGGAATGGTACGAATGGTCGTATCAGATTCTGATAAAGCTATCAAGGTATTAAGTGAAGCAGGATATATGTGTAAGACAACTCCTGTTCTTGGAATCGAGACAGAAGATAAGGTCGGTGCTCTTAATAACCTTCTTGATGCTTTATATGATGCCAACATCAATGTAGATTATATCTACCTTTCTTTTAACAGAGAATCAGGAAAGCCTATCATGGTGCTTCATACTGATGGTATCTACCAGGTAGAGAACATCCTTACCAACAAGGGTTTCACATCTGTTTAAGCTTTTAAACTGCATATTAAAAGCCGGCTTATATATGAACATGGGTTTGTCTGATTGACAACTTGGTGTTCAATATACAAGCCGGCTTTTTATTTTTGTAATCACGGGCTTATGTGTATAGCCCGTGATTACTATTTATAGAGGTCTGTAACTAACCTTATTTTACAGGTGTAAGATCAAAACCAAAGTAACGAACTGCATTGTTGTAAGAAATGTCTTTTACAATGCCTCCGATATAGTCATAATCTTCAGGAAGCTGTCCATCATCAATCCAGCTGCCAAGGAGTCTGCAGAGGATTCTGCGGAAGTACTCATGACGAGCGTATGAGATAAAGCTTCTTGAGTCTGTAAGCATTCCGATGAAGTTACCAAGAAGACCAAGGTTTGCAAGGTCTGTAAGCTGGTCTGTCATTCCCTTTAAGTGATCATTGAACCACCAAGCTGATCCAAGCTGGATCTTGCCTACAGCATCATCATTCTGGAAGCAGCCAAGAATTGTTCCAAGTGCTGAGTTATCATTAGGATTGAGTGAGTAGAGAATTGTCTTCGGGATCTCATTTGTAGCACTAAGTGCATTGAAGAAATTGTCTACTGCAGCGATTGAAGCCTGGTCGCCAATGCTGTCGAATCCTGTGTCAGGACCGAGCTTTTCAAACATAGCAGCGTTGTTATCACGCTTGCATCCGAAGTGAAGCTGCATTACCCAGTTCTTCTTGTTGTATTCTTTTGCAAGGAAAAGAAGGAATGCATATTTGTACTTATCTACTTCAAGATCTGTAAGCTCGCCGCCTGAAAGCTTCTTGGATACGATAGCTTCAATTTCTGATTCTGATGCAGGAGCATAAGGAACATAATCGATACCGTGATCTGAAACATTAGCACCATGCTGTGCGAAGAATTCCATTCTGTTCACGATAGCTTCCTTAAGAGAAGCAAAAGAGTTAATTGTTACGCCTGAAGCTTTTGAAAGTGTTTCAAGATAAGCAGCATAATCAGGCTTATTTATATTTGTAGCCTTATCAGGTCTCCAAGCAGGAAGAACCTTAACATCAAATGTAGGGTCTGCAGCGATCTTTTCATGCCATTCAAGAGTGTCTGCAGGATCATCTGTTGTGCAGATAAGTGTAACGCCTGAATCTTTGATGAGCTGTCTGCATGATGTCTTAGCAAGCTTTTCATTGCAGATATCCCATACTTCTTTGCAGGTCTTGGAATTAAGAACACCATAGTATCCAAAATATCTCTGAAGCTCAAGATGACTCCAGTGATAAAGAGGGTTACCGATAGCTCTTTCAAGAGTAGCTGCCCACTTTTCGAACTTTTCATAGTCAGAAGCATCACCTGTTATGTACTTTTCAGGTACACCATTTGAACGCATCTGTCTCCACTTGTAGTGATCTCCGCCGAGCCAGAGCTGTGTGATGTTTTCGAATTTACGATCCTGTGCGATTTCCATCGGGCTGATGTGGCAGTGATAATCAAGTATAGGCATGTTTTCAGCATAACCATGATACAGCTTTTTGGCTGCGTCTGTGTTAAGAAGGAAATCTTCATCCATAAACTTTGTCATAGTTTCCCCATTTCTGCGCTTCAAATAAAGGTTAATTAGATCAATAAAAGGCTTTATACTATGGCAGTGAGCGCTGCTGCTATGGTATATTAAAACACATGTAACACATAAAATGATCGGTACTTTGCCTATTTTGCAATTAATGCAAAGTAAGTAATCAGATTTGAAATGTGCCTGTCATTTATAGCATTACCGGCCATAGTGTTTTCATATGTGTAAGTAAGTGCAGAAATAATTGTCATTCTGTAAGCACTTACAAAAATACTATATGCGATTGTTAAATTAATTTCAAGACATTGCTTTGCCCAAATAAATTCGATTTTTATGGGCAATATCAATAAAAAATTAGGGATTTTTTTTGGTTGTGTATGATTATTTTTTAATATATAATGTTAGCGATATGTAAGCATTTACAGTTTAAGAGTGTCTACCTCTTGTATAAACTACCGGAAAGAGCTTTTTTGCTGCTTGTTTACAACATTGATGGGGTAATAATGGAAATGAGGTTTTGAAATGGCAGTTACTATTTATGATATAGCAAGACTATCAGGGGTTTCTATCGCTACAATATCGCGAGTTGTTAATGGCAATCCCAGCGTAAGTGATAAGACAAGAGAGAAGGTTCTTGCAGTAATGAAGGAATATGATTATACTCCTAATCCTTTTGCAAGAAGTCTTCAGTTTAATTCCATGAAGATGGTTGGAATTTCATGCGCTGATATTAAGGACGATTATATGGCACGCATGGTTTCAATACTTGAAAAGAAGCTCCATGAATATGGATATGATTATATGCTCTTATGCAGTGGTTATGACCTTGAATCAAGAGAGCATGCAGTAGATCTTCTTCTTAAGAAGAAAGTTGATGCACTTATTCTTATAGGCTCACAGTTCCTTGGAAACTGCGAGACAGATGAAGTTGCATATCTTCATAAAGATGCTGAGCAGGTTCCTGTTTTCATACTTAATGGATATCTTGAGAATAAGAACATATATGGCGTTCTCGGAGATGATAGAAAGGCAATGTACAATGCGACTGATTCATTGATAAAGTCAGGAAGAAAGAAAATTCTTTTCCTTTATGATTCAGAGTCCTATTCATCTAATCAGAAGATGGCTGGATATGAAGATGCACTTAGAGATAACGGAATTCCTGTAGATGGCAATCTTAAGCTTAAGATAACCTGTTCTCTTCATGAAGAAAGAGACCTTCTTCTTATGAGAAAAGATATCGAGTTCGATGCAGCAGTAGCTACTACTGATGAACTTGCAGTTGGAGTTTTAAAGTATGCAAAAGCAAGAATGCTTCAGGTTCCCGGAGACATCAGCGTAATTGGTTACAATAACTCACCACTTTCAGATTATGTCGAGCCTGAACTTACATCAGTAGATACTTCTATCAAGGATATGGCACATGTTGCTGTAGACAAGATGATGGAATGTCTCCAGGGCAAAAAGGTCGATCATAAAACAGTGATCGAATCCAAGCTTGTAAAGCGTTGTACTACAGATTTCTAAATCTGGCAGTAGGCTCAATCTTATGAACATCCTTCCATCCGGCAAAAAGGTCCGGATGAATGTGCGTACCAAAGTAGCAGTTTTCAAAATAAGCACCTCCATTTTCACGCCATGGACGGGCAAGATAAACTGAAGCATCCGGACAACGATCTGTTATAAACTTGCAATCTATAAACTTCATTCCGGGTTCGTTCTCTGGAGTACAAGGAGCGCAAACAAATCCTTGAATAGGAACTCCTGTATAATCCGCAGCTTTTTCTTTTGATATTGTATTCTTGTCTATAAGAGGTGCCCTGTATAGAGATACTATAGTGCAGTTCTTAAAAGTAGCATTGGCCCCGCCAAATATGAAGTCAACATCACCCTCTATAATGCAGTCTTCGTAGTACTGAGTAGTCATAAGACGAGGGCTGTCTTCCCTTGGCCCTATAAAGCCGCCTTTCTCGCGCTCAGTTAATGGAAGAGGTGACATGAAGAGAGTATCCTGATGTCCTTTTAAATGCACACGTCTGCAGGTTACTTTACTTGCATCAGCATATAGGGCAACAGCCTGCCCTCTTATACGGCCATCGCCTGCTGTATTTTCAATAGTAAGATCTTCTATAACAGCTTCCTTGCCTGATACGAACATAGTATAACTTCTAAAAGTCCCGAGCTTTATCCCTTTATCATCAGGTGCCTTGTCAAAACCCGCATCAGACCATGAAATAGTAGTAAGATCCATGCCGGCACCTTTTATATGCAAAGAGCAGTCGGATACATTATTTTCCTTATAATATTCCTCGTCAAAATATAACTTTTTATAGTATGTTCCCTTATCCAGTATTAATTCTTTCATTGTAATTTTGTCTCCAAAATAATTTTATAACTTAAACTTCGCACATAATAAAAAATCTAAAGTCCTTTTTAATTTGATAGAAAGAAAAGGATTTATATGTACGAAGTTTGAATCTATAAATAGATATTTTATAGCTTTCTTACACAGTTTACGTTTTATTTTGTCTTGTCGCAATAGATATTTGACTATCTTGTGTATTTGTGTTAATGTTCGAACGTATGTGGGTGTTAGCTACAAGTATCCGCTTGCAGCTGACCTAACAGGGAACCGGGCGAGCTTCCCGGACAGTGCCGCTACTGTGTTGGAACAAAGGATGCGCATGGCTGATGGATACAGTCATGAGGGCACCGTATAAATGTGTTCCTAAGCCAGATACCTGCCCTCATATTGGCACAGATTCTTCGAGACCAAAGATAAGTGCCGGTCAAATATTCTAAGATTCCTGTTTTGGGATGCAGAATGACTGTTTTATGATTTAAAGACAGTAGTTGTTTATGCGTGATCTTTCTTTTACTTTCATAATAAGGAAGGTTACATATAAGTATGCCCAAAATTCTTATTTGCCCGGTGTATATAATTCTCGAAAGGTGCCTATTATGTGTTCATGATAGCGAAGCACTATTTTGAACATACAACCTATTCGTTATGCTTCAGAATGGAGAATATTATGAAAAAGAAACTATTATCAACAATGCTTGCTGCAACACTTTCATTTACAATGCTTGTTGGATGCGGATCATCTGAATCAGCTAATGAAACTTCAAGCACTAATGAAGCTGCAAGTACAAATGAAGCTAGTGAAAGTGCATCTGAAGAAGTAGTAGAAGATGCGGCAGGTGAATCTGCTACAGCTGAAGAAAAGAGTGAAGAAGCTGCTACAGATCTTCCTACAACAGACCTTGCAGGTAATGAGATCACAGTTCCTGAAGAAATTGATGCCATCGTTAGTATGTCACCATCTTCTACACGTCTTCTTGTAGACCTTGGACTTTCAGATTATATCGTAGCCTGCGATACATACTCTTATGAATATTATGGAGATAGCCTTACAGCAGATATCCCTCAGTTCGATATGATGTCTCCTGATCAGGAATCAATCGTAGCACTTAATCCTGATATCGTATTCACAACAGGAATGAGCTATGCAACAGGTACTGATGTATATGGTTCAGTTCGTGAAGCAGGTATCTGCGTAGCAGATATACCAAGTGCATCAAGTCTTGAAGATATCAGCACAAGTATCACATTCATCGGGTCATGCACAGGAACAGCTGATGAAGCTGCAACTATCGTTGAAGAGATGGAAGCTACAATTGATGAGATCAAAGAGCTCGCAGCTACAATCTCAGAAGATGAAAAGAAGACAGTTCTCTATGAGACCAATACACCTACAGCAGATTATCCTACAATCTATTCTGCAGGATCAGAAACATACATTGCTGAGATGATCGAAGCAATCGGAGCTGTTAATGCTACAGCTGATCAGGTAGGCTGGGCTTCTCTTACAGAAGAGGATGCTATTGCTATTAATCCTGACGTTATCATTTCTACAGATATGTATACAACAGATGCAGTTGAGACTCACCTCACACTTTCAGGATGGGAGAATGTAACAGCTGTTGTTAACGGTGATGTATATCTTATGGAGCTTTCAAATGAGCTCAATCAGCCCAACCAGCATGTTGTAAGTGCTATGGTAGAGATGGCTAAGTACATCTATCCTGAAGTATTTGCAGATGTTGAAGATCCATTTGCAGCAGTAGCAAGATAATTATAAACTTGTAAGTGAATGGCTTTGCCCTAAATGGCAATCCCTGATCGTTATATGACTATTTGTATGTGCAGCCTGAGCTATAAACACAGCTATGCCTTGTTTATCAAAGCAAAGGCTGCATATTTTCTTTTAAAAGGTAAGCTATGAATAAAGAGAATAACTTGAGTTACAATACTTTAGAAGTCATAACTGTCATTGCCTGTTTTATAATCCTTGGAATATGCATGGGAATTGGAAGCGTGGATATTCCTTTAAAAGATGCCATGACGATTATTGGAGGTAAGATATTTGGAACAAGTATTCCGGATGATCTTGCTGCAACTACGTCTATATTGTGGACTATAAGACTTCCAAGAGCCATAACGGCATTTCTTGTTGGCGGAGCTCTTGCCTTGTCAGGTGCTATAATGCAGTCCGTTCTTCAAAATCCTCTGGCATCATCTTATACTCTTGGAGTATCGAGCGGTGCTTCACTTGGAGCTTCTATCATAATAGTTACCCAGTTTACGATACCCTTACTTGGAAGCTTTCTTCTTCCTGTATTTGGATTTGCATTTGGCTTTGCTACTGTTATTCTTGTACTTGTTATTGCTTCCAAATTTGACAGTACCCTTCATTCCAATACAGTGATACTTATTGGAATGGTAGTATCTTTATTTACAAATGCAGTTATGACACTCGTAAGCTCTTTTGCCAGAGCACATTCCCAGCAGCTTTTGTTATGGCAGATGGGATCATTTTCAGGTAAGAGATGGTATCACATTCAGATACTTCTCCCTCTGTGTATATTCGGACTTATAGTGACCATATGCTATGCAAGGTCAATGGATATCATATCCTTTGGCGACGAACAGGCATATGCAATGGGTGTAAATGTCAGAAAGAGCAAAAGAAATCTCCTTCTTCTTGCAGCTCTTCTTACCGGCGTTTCTGTATGCTTTTCAGGAACAATTGGCTTTGTCGATCTTATAGCTCCTCATGCAGTCAGAATAGTATTTGGTGCTTCCCATAAAAGAGTTGTGCCAATGTCATTTTTTGTAGGTGGGGCCTTCATGGCACTTTGCGATATGATAGCAAGGACAGCTGTGGAATCGGAGCTTCCTGTTGGAGCAGTTACAGGAGTTATAGGTGCTCCCTTCTTTATATGGTTGTACCTTAGAGGGAGAAAGGATAAATAAATGAAAGCGATATCTGTATCAGATCTAAGTGCCGGTTATAATGGTGATGCTATTATCAAAAATATAAATTTTGAACTTGAGTGTGGCCATAATCTATGCATTATGGGCGCAAATGGTTGTGGTAAGACTACGCTTCTTAGAAGCCTTACAGGCCTTATTAATTATAAAGGGAATATAAAGATCCTTGGAAGGGATCTTTCAAGCCTCAAAAGACGTGAAATAGCAGGGATGATGGCAATGATGTCCCAGCTTTCTCCTGTATACTTTTCGTATACAATAAGAGAGACTGTAGAGCTTGGAAGATTCGCAAGGCATGACAACGAAAGACATCAAAAGGGTAGAGCTGGTATAGGCCTTAGTCATCAAAGCCTTGTCCATGACAGAGAAGTTGTCGACAGATGCCTTGAAATTACAGGACTTAAAGATATAGAGAAAAAGCAGATAAGTGCTCTATCAGGAGGTCAGCTTCAGAGAGTTTTCCTTGCAAGGTGCTTTGCACAGGAAACTCCAATTATACTTCTTGATGAGCCCACCAATCATCTGGATCTAAAATACCAGGCTGAGCTTATGGAACATCTTATAGAATGGTCTAAAGGGGAAACTGTTCTTTCTGATGGAACGAAAGTTGATAATACATTAATTGGAGTTTTTCATGATATAAGTCTTGCAGTTGAGATCTCAAGTGATATGATATTTATTAAAAGTGGTGAGATCCTGTGTCAGGGGACTAAAGACAAGGTACTTACTGCAGATGTACTTGAGAATGTTTATGGCATGGACGTTGCCGGATATATGAACAGGCAGCGCAGGATA
>NZ_JAILQF010000031.1 GCF_024699075.1 Butyrivibrio sp. | reverse complement strand
TCAGGAGGTCAGCTTCAGAGAGTTTTCCTTGCAAGGTGCTTTGCACAGGAAACTCCAATTATACTTCTTGATGAGCCCACCAATCATCTGGATCTAAAATACCAGGCTGAGCTTATGGAACATCTTATAGAATGGTCTAAGGGGGAAACTGTTCTTCCTGATGGAACGAAAGTTGATAATACATTAATTGGTGTTTTTCATGATATAAGTCTTGCAGTTGAGATCTCAAGTGATATGATATTTATTAAAAGCGGTGAGATCCTGTGTCAGGGGACTAAAGACAAGGTACTTACTGCAGATGTACTTGAGAATGTTTATGGCATGGACGTTGCCGGATATATGAACAGGCAGCGCAGGATATGGGGGGAACTGATTTGAATAACAAGACAGATTTATTTAAGGCTAACATTGGCAAGGTAATTGTGGGCAAGGACCATGTAGTGGAACTTGCCCTTTGCGCATTAATTGCAAATGGACATGTACTTCTTGAAGATGTCCCGGGAACAGGTAAGACTGTTCTTGCAAAATCTATCGCAGCATCAGCCGGAATAGATTTTGAGCGAATTCAGTTTACGCCGGATCTTCTTCCGACAGATATCACAGGTCTTAATATCGTTAATATCAAAGATGGCGAATTTTCTTTTCACAAAGGACCTATATTCACATCTATTCTTCTTGCAGATGAGATCAACAGGGCAACACCCAGAACTCAGGCAGGACTTCTTGAATGTATGGAAGAAAGACAGGTAACAGTTGATGGTGTTACAAGAAAGCTTCCTGATCCATTCTTCGTAATCGCAACTCAGAATCCTATAGAGACTGCAGGTACATTCCCGCTTCCTGAGGCTCAGCTGGACAGATTTATGATGAAACTTTCCATGGGATTTCCTTCTCAGGATGAGGAAAAGAAGATACTTGAGCGCGCTATGACAGGAGATAAACTTAAGGAGCTTAATGCAGTAGTAGATGCTGGAGACATTCTTGAGTGGAGACAGAAGGCTTTTGAAGTCAAGGTTCATGAGCAGCTCCTTATGTATATAACTGATATAGTAAAGGCTACACGTTCAAGATTCGATGTAGCAGCAGGAGTAAGCCCAAGAGGAAGTATAGCTCTTCTTCGCTGTGCCCAGGCACTTGCATTTATGAGAGGAAGAGATTACGTGGTTCCTGAAGATATCAAGGAACTTGCAGTTCCTGTTCTTGCACACAGACTTTCTATAACACACACCTTTGGAAAGAGTTCATCCTCTGAGGATATAATCAACAAGATCCTTAATGAGGTTCCTGTTCCGACAGAAGAATTCTGATCTAAATAAGCTTATATAACAGTGCATCAGGAAAACCCATTGCCTTTTTGGTGATGGGTAGTTCACATAGTCATAAGTAGGGGAGTGCGTGGAGGAGAAGCGTGCAGATAATACTGATAATACCGATAGTATTTATTTTATACTATTTATATAGAACGTATTTTGGAAGGAACTGGTCTGATAATTTAAGTGCCACACTTTCATTTGGGAGTAATATTGTTGAGGGGAACGATACTGAACTTAAGGAAGTCATAAGCAATCGTAAATGGCTTGGTATTCCCTTTCTTGAAGTACGCTTTCAGGTAGGCAAGGGGCTTGAAGTTGAAAATGGTCAGAACGTAACTGTATCTGACAGGACTAATATTACTGATATCTTCAGTCTTAAAAAATATGAAAAGATAACAAGAACTCTTCCTGTGCATGGTCAAAAAAGGGGCTACTACGAAGTCCTTTCAACAAGTCTTGTAGGCTATGACATGATAGGAGGAGTTGAACATTATACTCTAAGAGACCAGAATACATCCCTTTATGTATTTCCAAAGACTCTTTCAAGTGACAGGTTTGATGTCAGCTTCTCCAAGATGCTTGGAGATATTGTTACAAGGAGATTTCTTCAGGAGGATGTATTTACCTTTAGAGGTATAAGAGACTATACAACTCAGGATACAGTATCATCAATCAACTGGAAGGCTACAGCTGCAAGCGGAGACTTTAAAGTTAATCTTCATGATCCTACATCATCTCAGGAGATTGTCCTTATACTTAATGTTGAGGATCCGTCTGTATTATATGATTCTGATCTTATTGAAGACAGCATAAGACTTATCATGTCACTAACTTCATTTTTTATTTCAAAGCAGATTCCTGTAAGGCTTATATCCAATGGTAAAGATATAATCACGTCAGAAGAGATAAGGATAAGCAGTGGAAACTCTGATGATCACAGACATCGTATTGCAATGGATCTTGCAAGAATAGATCTTACAAAGAGTGTAAGGCCTATGTCGGAAATATTTGAAGAGCTTATAATCCCAAGTGCAAAGTTAAGAGCTGATCAGACAGATGTGACTTATATGCTTGTTTCTAGCTGCCAAAGGGATGACATTATAAAGGCGGCAGGAGAACTTGCAGATATAAATGGAAGTCTGATATGGCTATGCCCACTTACGCCTTCAATGGAAGAAAGAGTGCCTGAAGGCAAGATTCATTTCTATAAGATAAAGCATGAGTGAGGTTGGTATGAATTCTATAATGATAGAAACAAAGGGAATGACGATCGCAAGGGTCATCAATAACTGCATGATAGCTTTTGGCATTGTCCTTCTTTCACAAGGTGTATATACAAATATTACTTATACAACTATGCTTAAAGATCTGATCATCTGTCTTGATGTTGTTATTATGCATTTTGTGCTTGTATATCTGAGGTCTTTTATATCTTTTACACTTGGAGGCCTTGGTCTTATTTTTTTAAACTATCTTTTTGCTATACCACAAGCTGCAGCCGGTAATTATGATTATATTCCTGTTTTTGTAGTGGCAATAGGAGTTTTACTTCTTGCATATTATTCTCATCTTAATGAAGTTGTAATGATAAAACCAAGTAACTGGATGCTTATATTCTGCGTAGCATACCTTTTCCTTGCAACATTTTTGAAGGCAGATATCCCTCTGCAATTTGGAGAATTATATACTATTTGTATTGTTGTATTTTCTTTTATATATATTGTCCTGTACAGGCAGGACAGGAGGCTTCGCCTCTCAAGTGACAGGACCTATGTACCTGCTCAGAGGATCAGATCTTCCAATTTCATGCTTATGAGTATTGGAAGTGGCATGGTCTTCTTTGTAGGAATAGTATTCCTTGTGATAGGTCATGGTGAGAAGCTTATAAATGCTATATGGAATGTCATTCTTAGCATTCTTAAATTCCTGTTTGGAGGTGTCAGATATGACATGGCAAGCGAGTCTTCATCAAGTGATGTTCAGATAGGAAGCAAGATAAGTTTTGGAGATTTTGTTGAGCAAAAAGAGAATCCCTTTCTTGATAAACTGTGGGAGATACTGACTTATGTCATGTCTTTTGCGGCAGCAGGACTTTGCATATATCTTATTGTAGCACTTGCAATAAGCTTTTATAAACGCTTCCAGCAGACGGCTAAGGTGCGTGAAAAGGATAAAGTAGAATACTTAAAACCTGATGAGACAATAACGCTTACTAAAAAGGCAGAATCCAGTCATATTAAATTTGGAGACCGCTCTCCTGCGGCAAGGATAAGAAGAAAATACAAGAAGTTCATCAAAAAGTCTCCAGGTTATAGTGATGTAGAAGAGCAGATGACACCTGAAGAAATAGAAAATGCTGCTTACAAAAATGATAATTTTGAGAACAAAAAATTGATCCATGAAATATATGAAAAAGCACGTTATGGCGGTAGCGATATAAGCGGAAAAGATGTAGCGGCTTATGAGAAGCTTTTTTAATCAGTATTCAACTTTCGCACATATAAACGTGCTACTTTCCTGGCAATTTGATCATTTTAGGTAGTTGATAATAAGCGGATCAGCAAAGAAAAAGGTGTTCGGATCATGAGAATCCGAACACCTTATTTGCAACTTTATATACAAATATCTGGCATCTGCGACCAAGGCGTGTATTAAGACGAAGGGCAGGTCCGAAAAGTCCGCGCATAAATTTCTTATAGAAATAATTGTGGTTTTCTTTAAGCCATTTGAAAAGTTCATCCTTTTTAGCTTTGTTTTCAGGTGTTCCTGATTTGATAAGAAGGATAGAAGATACAACAGTTATTATCTCTGCATATCCGTACATGTATTTGCGAAGATGTACATTCTCAACTTTTCTAAGGTCTGTTCCATCAAGCATCATCTTGTTGACCTTAAGCTGCTGGTCGATCCTTGATATCATGACTTTCTCATTAACAGACTGGTCATCACGTCCTATGAAATAGTGATAGAGATCTGTATTGGTATAATAAAGATTCTTAACATAAGGAAGCGGTTTATATACAAATAGATTATCTACATAGAAGGTATGCTCAGGAAGTTCGAGCCCGCTGTCTCTTAAAACCTGTGTACGGTATATTGCTGAATGCATCAGAATATACTGGCCCTTTCTAAAGTGCTTGGCATGATCCCAACTTATGATCTGATCAGTTGGAAGCGCATGGGTATAACGAACAACCTTCTTGTGTTTGGAGCCTGCCTTATCATATATATAGTTGGCTATAAGAAGGTCTACTTCCTTATTGGTCTTTACAAAACCATCAAGAAGCTGAAGTATATGGTGGAAAGCTTCAACACCTACCCAGTCATCAGAGTCAACAACCTTGAAATAAGGTGCGCTTGCCTCTCTTATACCAGTCATTACGGCTCCGCCATGTCCTTTGTTTTCCTGGTGAATTGCACGTACAATTCCTGGATTTGCAGCTTCAAGTTCTTTGGCTATTTTTAAAGTGTCATCCTTTGATCCATCATCTATGATGAGAATCTCAACTTTGTCTCCACCAGAAAGAAGGGTTTCAACACAATGGCACATATAGTCCTGAGAATTGTAGCAAGGTATAGCTACGCTCAATAATTTTTCCATAAATATCAATTGTCCTTAATATGATGTTTTATTTGGGATTATTCTCGACCCTTGTATGACATTTTAACATACTATGTCAAAATATGCTTGGATGAATGACGAAGCGTCAATTTTTGGGGATGAACGGTAGATTTTAGAATAAATTTAATCAAATTCGCAATGATCTTAGATTGTTTATATAAAAGCCGCTTTGCTGACAACCAATGAAATGAGTATTCAAGAGGATATTGTACCCAAAAACGAGACGGCATATGCCGTCTCGCTATAAATAAAATTATATTAAATTAAATATAACAATCATTATGAGGTTAATAGCTGGTAATAACCTTTATTACATCTTTACGAACTGACGAGTATCTTCATTGAGCTGTTCTGTAACCTTGTTATTGGTACCCATAGCCTCGCTGATACCTGAAATCTCATCAACAATATCCTGAGAATTCTCAGCAGAAAGGTTGATTGCATCAGATGCTTCCTGAACAGAATCTGTAATAGATGTAATGGAATCAGCCATTTCACCCATATAGCTGTTAAGATTCTGTGTCTGGCTTTCCATAACACTTAACATATCAGTAAGGTATTCAGCCGTCTGCTCGTATTTCTCGCCTGTTTCTACGAATGCATCATAGTCGCCAAGAACTGTTGTATTGATGAAGTCAAGAACCTGCATAGCATTATCTGCAAGGCTCTTAACTGCCTGAGTAACTTCATTACTTATATTCTGGATATTGCCGGCTGTCTGACGTGAGTTTTCTGCAAGGGAGCTGATCTCTTCAGCAACAACTGCAAAACCTTTACCTGCTTCACCTGCT
>NZ_JAILQF010000371.1 GCF_024699075.1 Butyrivibrio sp. | reverse complement strand
CACTTTCTTTTATTTGACTCCGCGGCCTTAAGCATCTCAATCAGTTCTGCCTTTGCATCCTCTTCAAACATCAGATCTATCAGTCTGATCTTTAATTCATCCTGCATTCTCTCCATCGCTGATTCATGAAACATATAACTGTTCTCATACGCCAGAACTATAAGCTTTATATAATTGGCCAGAAGTGCGACATCGAGATCCGCCCTGACACCCTCCATATGAACCATAAGCCTCTCAGCTACATATGTTTCTCTGGCAAGACTTACCTCTTTACCTCTCGCCTTATCAGCCTCATACCGAGCTCTCTCATCCTCTGCTACAAACTTCTTATAGATAGAGTTACTGGAAAGAAATGTCGTAAACCACATTTGAAAAACCTCAGCCGGTTTCATCTTCTTTCCCGGCGGAAATTTCTTATCAAGTTCGTCTAAGACCTTCTTTCGATTATATTCAAGTGCATAGCTTACATATTCTTCTTTAGAACTGAAAAAATTGTAAAATGTACTCTTTCCGATTCCTACCTTCTTCGTAATCTTATCAACAGACATATGGACAAGCCCGTATTCTTCCAAAAGCGGTATAGCCTGCTCCAACATTGATATACGAAGCTTTTCTCTTTCTTCTTCTGTAAATAC
The DNA here is from genome assembly GCF_024699075.1 of Butyrivibrio sp. The sequence goes on along the minus strand of NZ_JAILQF010000371.1, from coordinate 23,934 downwards.
TCTTGGTGGCATAAAGCTTATCCTCCTTTTTGTCTAACTTCCGGCAGGTCTTGCGACCATTTTTGATTTTTAGTCGCATTAAAAGCAAAAATCATGCGACCGCTTTTTATTTTTGGTCGCATGATTAATATACATTAATTTGAGTTAGATGTCAATAACTTTCACCAAATCAATAATATTATCTCCAATCTTAATCCCATTTCTTTTCAGGAAGTCCGGAAATCCTTCGATATGCTCGGGCTGATTGTTTTATTCAGTTCTTATCTTTACTTTTTTTCCTGAGAATGCTATCCTAAATTTAATGATATCCGCCGCGCCCTCTGAACTCTGTCATGATATCTGTGGACAGGAATTTGGAATTGCTGCCGGTCACATAGACATCCACGTTTTCCTTCCGTAACAGACCATTCAGGACTCCGTACAGTCTGATCGGTATATCCGGATTCTTCATTTCCTCCCTGGTAATTGCGTACTGTGCCTCATCTATGAACACATAGTATTTCTGCTTAGGATCAGTCAGCTTGCTCTTTATATAATCATAGAGTCTTCCCGGATCCGTATATTCAGCATAATCATCATCATCCAAGGGAACCGTGATGATATTATCCTCCGGCACACCGGACTGAACGAGATAGTCATAGAACAAATGGAACAAAAGATATGTCTTTCCACATCTTCTGATCCCCGTAACCACCTTTATCATTCCGTTGTTCATCCGGCTGATCAACCGCTCAAGATATCGGTTTCTTTTGATTTCCATGGTATCCTCCAAATGCAACTATTTTATTTTAGATTTTTTCCGTTTCCGTCGATTTTCTAAAATAGAAATACCATATACCAGATATCCATGTCAATACGCCATTTTAGTTTTTTGACGTTTCCGGCATTTTTCTAAAATAATGTCACTCATTTATTCAGATTTTATCATGAGATTTGAGCAGTGTCATATTTTCAGGCACAAAAATAGCGGGTAACTACGCCGAAACGCAGCTACCCGCCATCAATTTAATCTCCTCTTCCCACGCGCTATCCATAAGCTGGGATCAATATTTCAATAGCTTTGTTGTACTCTTAAGGATCCATTTGTGCTTTGTGAACCCAATTTCTTCGGCAGCCTCTTTTCCCTTCTTCTCAACATATACTGTTACGAAGACCACGCCCAGTCCAAAAATCATTAAAACATCTCTAAAGACGAATGAAATGACAGTATCCATTACGGAATCACTTCCAAAAGAAATCATCAAAAGACTAAGAACGATCATTGCGAGGCCGGCAATGGCCGCATGTACCGTATCTTTAGTCACGTTAAATCTAAACAATTTATTCATCAGATCTCTATCTCCTCATCATACTACGCATGCCTTGCTGCTCTCTATAGAACCGGAGAATATCCCCTGGTTCCGCTTCATCAGAAGGCTTCGGTACAGGCATAGCAAGGTTTACGAGCACCTTGCCATTCTTTTGTTGTACACCTGTGTGATTGAGGTAGGTGCCGCTTTATCATCCCTGCTGACGATAAACTGGCAAAGAAAAAGACCATCAGAATTGATGATCTTGTCTCTCGTCCTTTATTCTGTTCTGATCAAAGCTGGGAAAATGATATACCCAGATGGGCCGGCAACCGCATGTCGGAACTGCACCTCGAAGGCTCATTTCGACTTGCCTATAACGGATCTATGTTTGCAAAAGAGCACCTTGGCTATCTGCTTACCTTCAACAAGCTGATCGATACTTCAGAAAGCAGCGGCCTCGTATTCCGCCCCTTATCTCCAAAGCTTGAGACAAATCTGTATCTCGTATGGAAGAAATATCAGACCTTTTCTCCGATAGCATCCAGGTTTCTCTCTCAGATAAAAGATTCATTTCTGCCCGGATAATCTTTTCAAGCGAGTTTAACTTCCGTGATATAGTACTGACTCTATCAAGAATTCATCTTGTGCTATCCGCTTTCCACCGAAATATTTTAGTCAATTACACCTGCTCAAAGATGAACCTCCTCTGTAGGTGTCGACAAACTCTTTCTCATTCCATGTCTCGTAGTATTCCAGCACATCATTATCATTTTCAGCACTCTTTAATGTATATTGGATTCCAGCTGATGCTTCAGCCTTCACAATATATTTACCAGGTGAAGTTTCCTCTAAGTAAGAAATTTCGTCTATATGGTCTGTAAAAAAGTCAGCATCTTTCATATGTCCGTAGTTTATCTGAAGACCATCAAACTGCACATAGTATTCCGGCTGTATTTCCCCATCCATCTCATATCCTATGGAGGCTGTCTACCATGTACCAGAAAGCACGTCTTCCTGATTCACCGAAGCCATGTCTTTTCTTTCCATGTTAAATTCCATATGTCCGGTATCATACCCGCAATCAATGGGAACTGTCTTGGTCTCAATACCTTTATCTGACTGGACCGGATAAGTAAAGTCTGTCACCTTCCCACTTAAACTCAGGTTTATCTTTTGCCTTTGCTGTATAAGCCCAGGCCTCATATGCATAATTAAAGTTATTCTGTGTTCCGTCCAGGGTATCATTCAGGATTATTCCATAACAACCTGCTTCTTTACTGATTATACCAAGCGTCTTATATCTTCCTGTTGGTTCCAGTGCCAGGGAAACAACAGCATCTGTTTCTCCCCTAAGGTCAATTGGCGTCCCCCATTCCTGGCCACCTAATCCGCATTCTCCAAGTATCCTGTCAATCACCATATAATATTTTTCACCATCAATCGGATCCGCATATCTGAACTCTTCGCTACCGGATGATGGTGCAAGATAAATTGAAGTCGGTCCATCCGCACCACCTATTATCGTAAAGTTATCATCTTTCTTTTCGCTACATCCTGATGCGCTTACCGCTAGAGCTAAAATCAAGGCGGTAACTATTGCTTTTTTCATACACTTATATCCTTAAATGAGCGCATGAAATTAAACATCCACTCTGATTTGCCCCGGAGTGATGATTCATAACTTTCGCTATAGAGGCAATAATTGCGATTCATTGTTGTCATGTCTCTTTCTTTTCCTTTCCGGGTGCTTTATCTGCTCCGCTTATCTCTTTCTATATCGTATAGTAACACCCGAGTCTTAAGTTGTCATTATATTTGTAGTATAAAATCAATTTTCTAGTGGCCATTCGGAATCAACATCTAAACCATTATCTGCAAGCCAGTCATCTTCAACTGACACAAGTTTCTCATTCCCAGCATCATCCACAAGAGTAACTGATACCTCAGGCTTCTGTGACTTAAGAGTCGGGAATAGAAGTACATCTTTGTACTTTTATTTTTTAGTTAAGAGGATTCTTATAGAATTCCTTAAAGTTATTGTAACCCTGCTCTTCAAGGGCCTGCTTCTGGAATTTCTTGTTCTTGTTCATGCGAACCACAAGTATCTGCTCACCATTCTTACGAGCTTCCTGAGCCTGTCCAAGAATATCTGAAAGCATCTGTCCGCTAATACCCTTCTCGATAAGGTATGCTGTCTTATCTGCAGCGCCCGGAACCTTGAATCCCTCATCCATCATGATCATTATGATTCTCTCAAATCCAATTGAGAATCCACATGCAGGAGTCTCCTGACCCAGGAACTTGCCTACCATCTTGTCGTAACGACCACCGCCACCGCAGCTTCCTCCATACTGAGGCATTGCGATCTCAAAAATAGTTCCTGTATAATAGCTCATTCCTCTTACAAGAGTAGGATCAAATACTATTTCAAACTCTGCTGCCTTATTGGCATCTACGCTTGAGATTATCTCTTCAAGATTAAGCTTTGCATCTGCTTCAAGAAAATCTCCGAGTGTTTCAGCAAGGAATTTAAGTCCTTCGATACCCTTGTTGACTTCAAGCCCCTTGAAAAGGCCAAGATACTTATCTACAGACTCTTTAGAATATCCGTTTTCGATAAGTTCAGCTTCTACGCCTTCAAGGCCAATCTTGTCCATCTTATCAACTGTAATAAATACAGAATCATATGACTCTTCTGAGAATCCGGCATATGCTGCCATATCCTTAAGAATCCTTCTATCATTGATACGGATCTGGAATCCTTTAAAGCCAAGCTTGCCAAGAGTAGATGTTGTAGCAAGGATAAGCTCTATCTCTGCGAGGTTAGAAGGCTCACCAAGGATATCTATATCACACTGCATGAACTGACGATATCTTCCCTTCTGAGGACGGTCAGCTCTCCATACATATCCCATCTGCAGTGCCTTAAAAGGAGATGGAAGTTCATTGGCATGATTAGCATAAAAACGTACAAGCGGTACAGTAAGGTCATATCTAAGTCCTGAATCTGTGAGATCATTCTCCTCTTTAGCTTCAGCAAGGCGAAGCTTCTCGCCTCTTTTCATGATCTTGAATATAAGCTTTTCGTTATCTCCGCCCTGTTTGGAATTAAGATTTGCAAGTGACTCAACGCAAGGTGTATCTATACTTGTAAAACCATATCTGGCATATGTCTCCTTGATCACACCAATTACATAGTCGCGCAGCTGCATCTCTGCAGGAAGCACGTCCTTCATTCCTGTTACGGGCTTTTTAATAAGAGCCATGAATATTTCCTCTTCTTTCTATCTGTTGATTATTATAGACTTTAATTTTCTATCAGTCGCAAATTATAACATATTCCTTTAGTCTAGTAAAGCAGGCAAGCATTTTGCGTCTCGACTTGATCTGCAAGTAAATCTGTTATATCTCTTAATCCAGTACGTTTATTGTCCTGTCTGGATCCGGGAGTAAATCTCTTCTACATCTGAAAGCAGTACACTTACTGTCTCGCCTTGATCTGTTGCTCCTGTGAGCATACCAATATAGTGACCATATGCATCAAAGGTTGGACCTCCGCTCATGCCTGCGTCTGCGCTACATCTGCAGTAGAGCATATCCTGAAGGAGCGCAGAAACATAAACTGATGGTTCCATAATGTATCCTGCATAAGATGTATCAGCAATCATACCAGTCGTATTGCCTGACACAAGGTCTTGACGCATTATCTCTTTGGAATGGATTACAAACATGGGTTCTTCTGCAGATAATACAGTTGTCTGACTATCATAGGGGACTACACATCGAAGCTGTTTTAACTCATCTTCATCCATACAGGATGAATCAACAGACAAAAAGGCACAGTCTGCATCATCATCAAAAGCTTCCACTGTAAATTCTGATATCACGCCGTTATAAAAAACTACATATCCAAGAGCTTTTTTAGTAACTACCTGGGATATAACATGATAATTGGTAGCTACTAAAATAGTATTTTCATCATATTCCCATATGCATCCGCTTCCAAAACTTCCGTATATCGAAGGATCTGTTATGGAAGGATCAACTACCTGAGAATTAGAATCCAAAGTATAATAATCTGCATTACTAGTATACGAGTCATTAAAATCTGTATCACTAGTATACGAGGCATCAGAATATACACTGTCTGATAGATCAGTATATATATGGATCTGAACCATTGTCTGCTTAGCATTTTCAAAAGAGGCGCCAAGATCCGGTTCATCGAGAATAGTCATAGGGGTTCCTTTATTTTTGGAAAAGCCTATGAATTCTTTGAAATCATCAAATTGTAGTGTGATTATTGCCACAAATACAAATATCCCCAGCAGAAATACTGACAGGGATATCTTTTTGGCTTGTTGTGATATATTTTTGCTCATATTTTTTTAGAAGAGCAGACCTGTAAGCCGGGTTATGTCTAGGATGATCATCTATCTAGAACGCCTGTTGCCAGACGCTTCAAGCGACCCACCTGAAAGCGGACCGGGCCGGCCCATAGCTTTCTATTCGGTCTTGCTTCGGATAGGGTTTACATGGCTACGGATGTTACCACCCGCACGGTAGTCTCTTACACTGCCTTTCCACCCTTACCAACTAATGTTGGCGGTATATCTCTGTTGCACTATCCCGGGAGTCACCTCCGCCGGACGTTATCCGGTATCCTGCCCTTTGAAGCCCGGACTTTCCTCACCTGCACCCTTTCGGGTATTGCAGCCGCGATCATCTGGCCTGCTCAGATATTTAATTTACGCCTTTCATTACAAAGTTGTCAAGACAATAATATCATTACGTAAGATTGTATAGTTTCTATAAGAAAGAACAATCCTTTAATTATCCTATGTCAAAAAATCTTTTAACTCAGGTTATACATTAAAGCAGCTTCCACCAACAAATTCTCTTACTATTGAATTATGTGGAAGTTCTGTGGAGTCTATTCCTATAAAATAATCAAGGAATTTAAGGAGTCTCTTTGCTTCATAATATTCAGGATCATCTTTTGTTATAGAGAAAAGAAGCGGTTCTGCCTGGTTTTTAAGAACAGCCAGCTCATATATCTGTGCCGAGTTAAACATTTCATCTGCACTTTCCTGGAATGGGAAGATGTTTCTTTCTTCTCCTCTTCTTACAGAAGGCCACATTGATATTGTACGCTTGCCAGAAGCTCCTCTTGTTCTTGCATCACGAACCATTCTTCTTATAAGTCTTGCATCTGTTGTGGATATACGATTGTGTGCATCGACATTAAGTGTTGTAAGTGAGCTTACATATATCTTGTATTTACTTTCCTTTGGAAGTGCATAGCTCATTTTTTCATTAAGTCCGTGTATTCCTTCAATAACAAGGATGTCTTCTTCACCAAGTTTTATCGGCTTACCTGGATATTCACGTTTACCACTTATAAAATTAAATACCGGAAGGTCTACTTCTTCACCATTAAGGAGTTTAGTCATGTCCTGATTGAACTGCTCTATATCCATAGCTTCAAGACATTCAAAATCATAGTTACCATCTTCATCCCGAGGTGTCTCTTCACGATTCTTGAAATAATTATCAAGTGATATCTGATGAGGTACCATTCCATGTGTACGAAGCTGTATTGAAAGTCTGTGCGAAAAGCTGGTCTTACCTGAAGAGCTTGGTCCTGCTATCATAACAAACTTTACATTAGATGATGAAAAGATATTCTCAGCAATTTTGCCAATTCTACGTTCCTGAAGAGCTTCCTGAACAAGAATAAGATCACTAAGTTTTCCTGAACATATGGCATTATTGAGATCTCCAACATTATCGATTCCCATCATATGCCCCCAATTACTTGAGAGTATCATCTGTTCAAAGACTTTTTCTCTTGGAGCAAATGTTCTTATTTCGTTAGGACTTGACTGCGGTGGAAGAAGCAGCAATACTCCGGTATGATACTTCTGTACTTTAAAAAATTCCACATATGATGTATTGGGAAGCATATAGCCGTAAAAATAATCACAGAATCCATCCATTCGATAAACATTGATCTCACTTGCTCTGCGATATTTAAACAGATTGACCTTATCTGCCATTCCCTGCTTATTAAATATTTCTATGGCATCATCAATTGGATATGTTTTCTTGGTTATAGGTAGTTCCTGTTTACGCATTTCTTCCATGCGTTCCTGAACTTTCTTTACAAAGTCATCACTGATATTTTTCTTCTCTTTGCCATCTACCCTTATGGTGCAGTAATATCCATATCCAATAGTGAATTCAACTTTCGTACGAAGTTTTGGATCTACATCATGAACAGCCTTTATAAGCATCATTATAGCTGTTCTTCCATATGTCTTATGGCCAATGCTGTCATCCATTGTTATAAATGAAAGTACACCATCTGTTTCAACTTTTTTAAAAAGCTCACGAATCTTGCCGTTAAATATAACCAGTCCTATTCGATTGGTAAAGCGGATCTGATACTCTTTTGCTATTTCTTCGAAAGTTATTCCTTTTGCATACTCTTTTCTTTCACCCTGAACAACTATTGTAGGCATAACAGGTACCTCCTTGATGGATTAGTAGATCGCTCTACTTATGCTAAAATCCCCAGTCCTTTAATGGGGAATGTAGCCAGAATAAAAATTTAGTATTAAACATCCTGATATGGCGGTTTATATTCAGCACACATAACTTCCACTTCCGGAAGCTCCCTGTGCAAAAAGTCTCTCATATACGGGATAAATATTTTCTCAAGTCCGTAATGACTTGCATCAATTATCGGAAGTCCGCATGCTACAGCATCGATTCCGTCGTGGTGTCCGATATCACCTGTAATAAGCACGTCAACTTTTCTGTTTATGGCATTTTGAATAACATCCTTGCCTGAACCAGGGCATATCGCAACTCTTTTGATCTTCCTTGAAGGATCGCCGTACATACGTACATTTCCGATATGGAAGCATTCTTTGACATATCGTGCACATTCTATAAGGGAAATTTTTTGTGGCAGATCACCGATTCTTCCTATTCCTTCTCTTGAAAGGTCATCTTCGTAGGTAACGTCAAGGACTTCTCTGTGTTCAAGTTTCATTTCATCCGCTGCCGCATCAGCCATTCCCATTACATCAAAATTAGTATGCATTGCATAATAGCTGATGTCATATCTAAGGAGTCTAAGTATCCTTCTGCCTATGAAATCACTGTCACTGACATTCTTTATGCCTTTAAAGATAAGCGGATGATGAGTAAGGAGCATATCCGCATCCACTCTCACTGCTTCATCGACAATATCATCCGTTGCATCTAGTGCTATGAAAATCCTTTGTACTTCTTTTTCTTTTCGTCCGGCAAGAAGTCCCACATTATCCCATTCCTGTGCAAACGATACCGGCGACAACTGTTCCAAATGTTCAATTATGTCGCGACACTGCATTTTTCTCCCCCCTGTCAAAAAAGCCAAAGTGCGGTCTTAATATCGGATAGTTCCATAGACACCTGTTCAAATCGTTTTGTATGCGAATTTTTAACATCTGATATCTTATTTAAAATTGTATCACAGACTGCCTTGCCATGCACAAGAAAGGTCTGAAAATCTGCATTTGGTGACATAATAATGCATGGGCCAAAGCGGTCACAAAGTCTTAATAATGTTTCATCTGTAAGTTTTGCTTTCTGGTCTTCAGATATGTCTTTTAATTTTTCTATTGCTTTTTCATATGACTTTGGAAGATATGATGTAGATTTAGCTGCATCACCTGTGCCATCCTTATTTGGGCACTGCTTTGGAGAATCTTCATTATAACGATCATAGTTTACAATAGCTTTAATTACAGGATAATATTTCCCATCTTCTAAGAGGAACTCTTCTTGTGTTATTTCAAAGCCATTTTCTCTTAAAAAGGATCTGAACTGCATTATTTCAGACTGGGGTTCTAGTATAAGCGTCTTAAGTTTAAGAGCTCTTACGTCCTTATTACTTAATATCTTCTGCATCAAAGGTCCGCCCATACCTGCGCATATCATGGTATCTGCTTCATCTTCGCAAAGCTTTTCAAGTCCATCTGATAGTCTTGTTTCTATCAGGTCAGTAAGCCCATATTCTATTACATGCTGCTTTGCTCTTTCAAGCGGTCCTTTTCGTATATCCATAGCTATAGCATGTTCTATACGAAGGCTTTTGGCAAGATAAATAGGGACAAATCCGTGATCTGTCCCTACATCAGCTATTCTGCTTTTACAAGGCACCATATCGGCTACTGTTTTAAGCCTTTTTGAAAGTGCCGGAATATTATTTTTATCTGATTCTTTTGTGTTCATATTCTATTCAATCCTGAATGTGCGTTCATCTTCATCAAGTGACATATTGGTCTTTTCTATGCGGTCAATACTTATATATCTCCCGCGCCCTATCTTGTCCAGAAAAAGATCTATCTCGTCCTCATCGCCCTGAACTTCAGATGTAACTGATCCGTCCCATTCATTGTGAACATATCCTGTAAGACCAAGGCTGTTTGCAATATGATATGCGTTATAGCGAAAGCCTACACCTTGAACGTCACCATAGAATGTTATGTGCTGTCGTATCATAATATTTTATACCCTTGTCCCGGTATTACTTTATCAGATCTTTGGAATCAAGTACTACTGTAAATGGTCCATCGTTAGTAAGACTGACCTTCATATCAGCTCCAAATACACCTTTCTCTACAACTGGTACTTTTTCTTTGCATTTATCAATTATATATTCGTATAATTCATTAGCAAGTTCAGGACCTGCAGCATCTGTAAAGCCAGGCCTGTTACCATGCCTGCAGTCTGCATAGAGTGTGAACTGTGATATAAGCAAGAGCTCTCCTCCTACTTTATCAAGTGAAAGGTTAGTCTTACCGTTTTCATCTGCAAATATGCGAAGTCCCAGCATCTTTTTGACCATCACATCAGCAATTTCTTTAGTATCTTCATGTCCTATTCCTATAAGAACCATAAAACCTTTGCCGATCCTGCCTTTTACTTCTCCATCTACAGTTACCTGAGAATCTGTTACTACCTGTATTACAAAACGCATCTTTTACTCCTCAAAATATGATTATTCATCCCCGCCCTCGGCTTCGATTTCTTTTATAATACATTCATTTCCTCTTAAAAGCCAGGTTTCAGGGCTGTGACAATATGGACATTCTCGTCCGTATTTTACAGTCTCATATTCTCTTTTGCAACCATCGCACCATGTAACTGCAGGTATCTGCTCAAGTTTAAGTTCTGAATCTTTTAAAACGGGGTGACGTACTTTAAAATAATCCCAGCAGTCAATAAAGTAATCTGTCATTATTCCTGATACTTCACCTACCTGTAAAGTCACAGAGCCAATTCTTGTCAATCCGTTTTCTTTAGCTGTTTCATCCAGCGTTTTTGCAAGGTGAGTAACAATTCCCATTTCATGCATCTTATTGTCCTCTTTATAATTATTTATAAAAAAAGATCTAAAATCCCGGTGTTGAACAAAGTGTTCTTACTCTTTCCAGAGTGCTACCTGGCTTAAAAGCCAGTCTTCAAGGTCATCCATTCCTTCACCGCTCTTGGCAGAAACAGGGAAGATTTCTATATCTTTATTAAGACGTTTGACTCTCTCTATGCATTTATCAAGATCAAAGTCAAAATAGTCTTTGGTATCCATTTTGGTTATAACAAGTGCATCACTTTTTTCAAACATAAGCGGGTATTTAAGAGGTTTATCATCGCCTTCCGGAATGCTTAATATCATTATGTTCTTTCCTGCACCTGTATCAAATTCTGCCGGGCAGATAAGATTGCCAACATTTTCAAGAAATACAAGATCAAGGTTGTCTGTTCCCATAGCTTCCATAGCTCTTCTTGTCATACCGGCATCCATATGACACATTCCATCTGTATGCGCCTGAATGCTTTTGGCACCGGCGTCTTCTACTCTTTGTGCATCAACATCCGAAGCAATATCAGCTTCCATGACACCTATTTTCTTTTCATCCTTAAGATCCTTGATTATTCTTGACAAAAGAGTTGTCTTGCCTGATCCGGGAGATGACATAAGATTCACAAGAAGGGTTCCCTTTTTCTTCATCTCAATTCTGATAGAATCTGCATCTGCATCATTAGATGCTGTTACTGAAGCATTAAGCTCTATAGTTTTCATATTATCTGCTCCTCTCAATCTCTTTAGTAAGCCAGTCGATCCACTCTTCAAAACCGTCACCTTTAAGTGATGAAACTTTGATTATCTTCATATCAGGATTAAGTTCAAGTACACGCTTTTTACATGCTTCAAAATCAAAGTCAAATACCGGTGCAACATCTATTTTACCAATCAGCATACAGTCACTTACTGTAAACATAAGAGGATATTTAAGAGGCTTATCATCACCTTCGGGAACACTCAGTATCATAACGCGCTTGTTGGCACCTACATCAAATTCTGCAGGGCATACAAGATTGCCGACATTTTCAAGAAATACTACATCTACATCCTCAAGTCCAAGGCCTTCAAGTCCTCTTCTTGTCATATCAGCATCCATGTGGCAGCTTCCGCCTGTATGGAGCTGAATAACCTTTGCGCCGGCATCAAGTACTGCTCTTGCATCTACATCGCTGTCAACATCAGCTTCCATTACTCCTATGCGATACTTATCTTTTAAAGCTTTGATCGTACGTACCAGTGTCGTAGTCTTTCCGGCTCCAGGTGAAGCCATAAGGTTTACTAAAAATATATTATGCTTTTTAAGAAGCTCTCTTACTTTAGCAGCTTCTGCGTCATTGTCTGCAATAACTCGTTCTTTTGTTTCCAAGATTTCAAATGATCTGTCACTCATTTTTTTATTCCTTTCTTATTTTCATAATAATAAGAGCAGTAAACTTATTTTACCAACATAGTTTCCTGCGTTCAATTAGCATTTTTTTCAAAAATACATAGCTTATCTTGTGCAGTAATTCCTTTTTATCATACCATGGATACAAGATAGTGATATGGTCATTTTTGCATCATTTTAACATCAGGAAAATTGGATTATTGTTGCTATTATTTTATAATAATAATAAATACTTTTCGTATTCATTAATATTACCTTATATCCGAAAAATGATTATATAAGCTTTGGGGCTGGTCTTATATTTTTATGCCCTACTTACGACTAAGGAGGAATTTCCTGTGTTAGTATCATCCTATAGTTTTGGCAATGGAGATAATAAGATTTCCAATACTGTTTTTTATGATAAATCCATTGGTTATGGTTTTGTCGATTTAAGAAGTCCTATTGGTAATACGGCATCTGAACGATCATTATATGCAGGTGGATGGAATCTTAGAAAATCATATAAGACTCCTTGGGACGATATTGTCAGTGCTACAGATAAAGGTCTGTACCTTAATCACTCAAGAGACGTCATCATATTCAAATCTGCAGTTCCTGGTTTCGGCACCTATGAAGTCAACATAAAAATTGTCGCAGATAAGGGTGATATACGTAATATGCGTATATTTGCCGGAAGAAGGAACCTTATAGCTTCAGGAATAAATGTTCCTTCAAATGGAACCTATTCTAAGACTTTCTACGTTAATGTAACTCCTTATATTCCGGCTCTTACTTCTGTTCCTTGTATGGAGAAAGCAGTATATATAAGTGTTTGCGGAGAGAATTCCGGTATTTCAGAACTTTCTATATCACAAAAGCAGGTGCCTGTTTTATATGTTGCCGGTGATTCTACTCTTACTGATCAGAATGCCCTTGCTCCTTACTATCCTTATGGAAGCGGTGGCGGCTGGGCTCAGAACATTGCTCAGTATTTTGATAATATATCAATATGCAATTATGCCCATTCAGGACTTACAACAAACTGTTTCAGGGATGACGGCCATTGGGATATACTTGCAAAAGCCATTCATGCAGGCGATATATTCATGCTACAGTTCGGACATAATGATCAAAAGCGTCGCAATCTTGCTGCATTTGATGGCTATATTAAAAATTTGAGATGGTATATCAAAAAAATAAAAGATTTTGGTGCATATCCTATCATTTGCTCTCCTATAAGCCGCATTCCTTTTACAGATGAAGAAACAGGAAAGAAGTGCTCTCTTTTAAAAACTTATGCTCTTGCAGCAATGCAGGCTGCAGAAGAACTTAATGTTCCTTTTATCGATCTTCATACTCTTACTTTTGATAAATGGGTTGAACTTGGCGATAAAGCCGAAGACTTTTTTATGGATACAACCCACACTAACGACTACGGCGCATATCTTATAGCTGATATAGTTGCAAATGAGATAAGAAAAAAGAAAATAGAGCCTTTATGTAATTGGATCTCTCCAGATAATTCAGCTCCTTTTACACCAGATATGGATATCAAAGAGCTTCCTAAAGAGCCTGAAGAAGCAAGCCTTTTTGATATAAATATACCTTATGTGGATATTGAAGGTATCCCTCAGTATAGCCGCATATTAAGAGCTTTTAAAGGCGGTATTCTTGATCCATGCATTATGTACCTTCACCCTGATCAGACTATGCCAAGAGCCCAGGTTCTCATGGTCCTTTTTAAGGCATTAAGGATTGAAGGTAGGCGCCCTTATCACGGCAGGTATATTGATATAGGCAGATATGAGTGGGATTCATCATTTGTAGAAACCTGTGTTCAGGAAAATCTTATAGATGAACGAACTACTCCAAATGACTTGTTCAGGCCAGATGATCCTCTTACTTATGCAGAATTTGCCAGTCTTTGTGAACGAGGCATGGAAAAAGAAGTCTTGAAAAGGCCGGATCTTGGTATGTCAGAATGTCTTCACAGAGCTGTAGTTGACGGTATTGTTCCTCCTGAAGCTGTGTATGTTGATCCACAAGGCTTCGATACAGATGATATTACTGATGGTGGATGTGCTATAACAAGAGCCGATGTATATGCAGGTCTTTGCAGAGTAATGGAGATCATGGATACTATAGGTACCAAGCTTCCTACAGGCGTTGAGATGCATCCGGTTGGATAAAAGAGCTAAAATAAAACAGTCAAAATATAACAGTCAAAAAGCAATTAAAAAATAGTCAAAAAATAGCCTTCGAATGACAATTTATATCATTCGAAGGCTTTAATTTTGCTTTAGATCATTTCAGGTATGGTTCTATCTTCTTACCAACAAAGGTTATTATTGGGCCTAACAAAATGGCCATTACTATGATACCAATGTTTGGCTTTCCTCCAAAAACACAACCTAATATTATAGCCAAAAAGTCGTAACCCATTCTTACATACTTGAAGGAAATATTTTTTAAAAGTCTGTCGTGAACAATAACAGGAAACGCATCATAAGGAGCAACTCCCATGTCAGCATTCATATAAAATGATGCACTTATTACAAAACAGATTATCGCAATAGCAAATATGATCCCTCTTGCTGGAAATGTAGTAAATATACCCTCTGGTAAAAGTTTGGGCCACAAGACAAGTCTGCAAAAATCTGAAACATAGCCTATTAATATCATATTTGCAAATGTTCCGGGTCCAATCTTTTTGACGTCAAATATAATAACTATTATAAATAAAAAAGCATTTAATATAAGTTGCCATGTTCCAAAAAGTATCCCAAATTTCTTGGATATTGCAACATTCATAAAAGTACAGGGATCTGTTCCCATGTCAACTTCAATAAGAAATGACAGAAATACACCCATGCACAATACACCAAACAGCATTATAAACAGTTTCTTTTTAAATGCCGGCTGGTGTATATAAGCATTAAACAATTCTTTCATCAGTCAAGGTAATCCTTTAACTTGCGGCTTCTGCTGGGATGACGAAGTTTACGCAATGCTTTGGCCTCGATCTGACGAATACGCTCACGAGTAACGTTAAATTCCTTACCAACTTCTTCAAGAGTTCTAGCTCTTCCATCATCAAGACCAAATCTTAAGCGAAGGACCTTCTGCTCTCTTTCTGTAAGTGTTCCAAGAACCTCTACAAGCTGCTCTTTAAGAAGAGTAAATGCAGCTGCATCAGCAGGAACAGGTACATTATCATCCTGAATGAAGTCACCAAGATGCGAATCTTCCTCTTCACCAATAGGTGTTTCAAGTGATACTGGCTCCTGAGATATCTTAAGGATTTCACGTACCCTTTCAACAGGCATATTCATCTCTTTAGCAATTTCTTCCGGAAGTGGCTCACGGCCAAGTTCCTGAAGAAGCTGTCTGCTGATACGAATGAGCTTATTAATTGTCTCAACCATATGTACAGGTATACGAATAGTTCTTGCCTGATCGGCAATAGCTCTCGTAATGGCCTGACGGATCCACCAGGTTGCATATGTGGAGAACTTAAATCCTTTACGGAAATCAAACTTCTCTACAGCCTTGATAAGACCAAGGTTTCCTTCCTGGATAAGATCAAGGAAAAGCATTCCACGTCCAACATATCTTTTGGCAATAGAAACAACAAGACGAAGATTGGCTTCTGCAAGCTTATTCTTAGCATCATTACCAAGATCAATAAGTTCCTGAAGCTCTTCATCAGATTTGCCTTCTACTATAGCTTTCTCATCATCCTTAAGCTCGATAGAATCACGATCCTTGGCTTTCAAAATACGCTCAGCAAGCATACCGTTTTCCATATCCTGTGCAAGAACGATTTCCTGATCAGCATTAAGAAGCGGAACTTTACCAATTTCCTTAAGGTACATACGTACAGGATCTTCTATACTTACACCATCAGGAACTGAGAGATCGATATTCTCCATATCGACTTCTTCTTCATCGTCAAGATCTATGTCTTCATCATCAACAGGAATATCATCAGTATCCTCTGACATACGAAGAACGTCGATTCCTGACTTTTCAAGTACTTCAAGTACACTATCAAGCTGGTCTTCATTAAGATTTAGTTCTGAGAGCTGATCGCTTATCTCGTCATATTCAAGAACATTCTTCTTCTTTTTTGCAAGTGCAAGAAGTTCTTTAAGCTTTACCTTGAATTTTTCCTGAGCGTCTTCATCAAGCTCACTTGATGACTGACTTCCTTTTTCGGAAGTGTCTGCTTTTGTTTTTGCTGCTTTTGCAGGTTTTTCTGCTTTAGCTGCTTTTTCAGTTTTAGAAGTCTTAGCAGTTTTTACAGCCTTCTCTTCTTTAGCAGCCTTCTCTTCTTTATTCTCAACTTTTTCTGCAGCTTTCTTAGCAGAAACTTTAGTTTTTGTAGTAGCTTTTGTTTCCTTAACTTCTTTTTCTTCTTTAGTTGCCTTGGTCTGACTCACTTTACCTTTTACTTCCTTCTTTTGCGTTTTAGTATTTTTAGCCACTTCTGGCTCCTTTTTTACAGCCTTATCCGCAGTTTTAGATGAGGCTGATTTTGTTTTTTCTGTCTTAGCTTTACTTGTCTTTGTTTTTTCCGCCAAGGTCTTACTCTTAGCTTCTTTGTTGTCATAGCTCTGCGTCTTCTTACTGGTACTCATTTTTTCCTCCCTCGGGGTTAATATGCACCTATCCAAAAAACCGTAACGTGTGATCCTCAGTCAAGTTCGATGCGACTATGCGCCAGCTCTTCCAGCCTCTTTTTGCTGTCTACTATTGTTTTAAGCGCGTTTGCATCACCGTACTGTATCTCACTTTTCTTCTTTTCATAAGACATCCTGCTAATATCATAAATGATATCGTGCAGAGCTTTCTCTTTTTCCTCCCTGGTCTCTATTCTAACCAGACTGGTGTTGAAAATCTCAGACACTTTGGACTGCTGCTCTTCATCATCCGGAAATAGTGAGACAATGGATGCAGCCACAAATCGTCCGGCGTCAAGACCTTCAAACATTTTCTGAGCCACTCTACGATAAAGATCATCTGTAAAGTCGTCAGGATTTATATATCTTTTTACTATTTTATAAATATCAGGTTCTTCAGCAATCCATGTGAGCAACACTCGTTGGGGCTTTAGGATATTCTCCATGGGATCCCTCTTTTTGTGATTCTGATTAACCTTAATATCCTGATTTATATGCTTCGTCGGTATTCCCTCAGAAGCTACCGAAACGACCAGATTCTTAAGATCATTTATCGGTATTGAAAGCTTGGCCGCTGTAGCCTGAATATAATTCTCTCTTTCGAGGCTTTCTTCAAATTCACAAAGGCGCCTTGCGACTGCTCTGTAATAAGCAGTCTTACCGGCAGGATCTGTCATATCAAAATCCCGTTCCATGATGCGTATCTCAAAGAAAAATGTATTCTCCGCATCACGAAGCCTTCTTTCAAAGGCATCTCTGCCTTCGTTTTTGATGAATTCGTCAGGGTCTTTATATGGCTCAAGGTTAAGAGCTTTACCTCTCAGACCAGCTTCCTTCAATATCTGTATTGCGCGAAGTTCAGCTTTAACTCCCGGGCCATCGCTATCATAGGATAATAATACTTCCTGAGTATATCTTTTGATAAGCTGTGCCTGTTCCTGTGTAAAGGCTGTTCCAAGCGATGCAACTGCTTCTGTAAATCCGGCCTGATGCATTGCTATTACATCCATGTATCCTTCGCACAAAATGAAACGCCCTGCTTTTGTATTCTTGGCAAAAGAAAGACCGTAAAGATTCCTTCTCTTGTTGAAAATAGGCGTATCATTGGTATTAACATATTTGGGCTTGGCATCTCCAAGTACTCGTCCGCCAAAGCCTATAACACGGTTATTTATATCGAATATCGGGAACATAACTCTGTTCCAGAATATATCATGTGTTCCTCTTTTTTCATCATGTGATGCAAGGCCTGCAAGGATCATTATTTCGTCAGAATAACCTTTTTTTCTAAGGTAATTAACAAGCATTCCTGATCCAACAGGAGCATAGCCCAGTCCAAACTTCTGCATCGTTTCGCTGCTTAGCTGACGCTTTTGAAAGTATTCAAGACCGGCCTTTCCGCTTTGTCCTCTTAGCTCGAAAAAGTAGTACTTGGCAGCTTCTTTATTAATATCATATAGCATCTGCCTTTTAGATCGTTCTCTTCTTGCTTCTTCTGTATCATCTGCTGCCGAGAGAGCTACTCCTGCTCTGTCTGCAAGCTCTTTGACTGCTTCCGGGAAAGTCAGACTGTTATATCTTTGAAGAAAGCTAAAAACATCTCCTCCAACACCGCATCCAAAGCAGTGATACATCTGTTTAGTCCTGGACACGGAAAAAGAAGGTGATTTCTCATTATGAAAGGGACAAAGTCCCATATAGTTCGATCCTTTTTTTTCGAGATGGACATACTGTCCTATCACATCCACTATATCATTTCGTGAGCGGATTTCTTCAATCAACTCGGGTGTAAACTGCATTATTATCCTCTTGTTTTGATCATGGAATAAAACCGTTTGAAAGATTCATTAAGGTACTTCTACGGCTTTAATTCACTATTCAAAGATAAAGAATCTTTGAAGCTCCCATTCAATATACTGACCACGATTTTGGAACAAATAACTCCTCATAGCGCGCTATCGCAAAACGATCAGTCATTGAGCTGACATAATCGCAGGTAACTTTCTCAATAGGCTCGCCCTTTTCAAGAAGATTCTTCAAATATCCGGGGAATCTGTCTTCGTGGTGCAGATAATATTCATACAAAGTTTTTACAAGATCTACTGCCTTGCCCTCTTCCCCTTTGGCAACAGGATTTGTATAAACTCTTGCAAACATAAACTTACGAAGTTCCAGCATCGCATCATAGACTTCGTCTGACATTCTTATGTCATCCTTGTCTGTGCTGTTCTCAACAATATCATGGATAAAGGTATCAAGCCATTCTCCATTAGTCTTACCTACTATCTTGCTGATATTCTCCGGAACATCTTCGGGACATAATATACCGCCCCTTATAGCATCATCCATATCGTGATGGATATAGGCAATCTTATCCGAAAGTCTTACAATTCTTCCCTCCAAAGTAGCAGGTGTAAGCTCCATTTCGTGATTTATAATGCCATCTCTTACTTCCCATGTAAGATTAAGACCCTTGCCATCTTTTTCGAGCATGGTCACAAGTCTGAGACTCTGCTCATTATGTCTGAATCCATATGGGCTCACAGCATTTAAAGCCCTTTCACCTGCATGTCCAAACGGAGTATGTCCAAGATCATGTCCAAGTGCGATGGCTTCACATAAATCTTCATTTAATCTTAGTGCTCTTGCTATTGTTCGTGCGTTCTGCGCAACTTCAAGAGTATGTGTCATCCTTGTTCTGTAGTGATCACCATCAGGTGTAAGGAAGACCTGTGTTTTATCCTTTAATCTTCTGAACGATTTGGAATAGAGGATCCTATCTCTGTCTCTTTGAAAGCATGGTCTGATATCACAAAGTTCCTCGTCTCTTTCACGTCCTTTGGAATTACTGCTAAGAACCGCATAAGGACTTAAAGTCTCAGCTTCCCGCTTTTCAAGATTTTCACGTATTTTCAAATAAACTCCATTCCGTAGAATCAGTCAATTATGTTATGATCTGAATTCCACTCATCAATACGCTTTTCATATTGATCATTGAACCATGAAACAGCCTGATCAAATCCATCTTCAGTGAATTCAAACTCACATGTAGTCATTTTAGATGGGTCT
This sequence comes from Butyrivibrio sp., assembly GCF_024699075.1. The sequence continues at coordinate 4,101 of NZ_JAILQF010000371.1, read as the reverse complement.
GTCTGACCATATGCATATGGCTCCGGCCATACAGTAGCAACAAGCTTTGCCTCACCTCTTTGATCAACAGGAATAAAAATAACATTTGCAAGAGGATCTCTTGCCAGCCTGTATCTCATTCCCTTATAACTACCAAAGAATGCTTCACCATAATTATAATGATTGAAGTTAAAAAAAGTGTGCTTTTGTATAGGTCTTACATCCTGAATATTGTCATCCATTATCTGTTTATCCTCAGATGTCTTTTTAATTATAATTCAAATTTACCGATATCCTTATGGTTGACAACATAATAAGCCTTATTATCTTCAGGCTTAACGTATACCTGTACTTCTTTTATATCGGTCAACTTATGTCCATTAGCAACATAATTTGCTCTTGCCTTTTCAAGAATATCTGTTGTGCGAACTTCAGTATCCTTGTACTGGATATATACTTCATCTTTTTCATTTCTAGAAACAACCTGACGAGCTATATCATCACTAACAAATTTTGCAGCTTTTCTGGCTTTCTCAGTACCTTCTTTAAGGCTTTTAGCTGCAGGTTCTGCTGCCTTTTTAGCCTTCTTAAGATATGGATCGGCCTTCTTTTTGGTATCATCCAAAATAGGCTGTGCTTTGGATTTGATATTCTCCACATAAGGTTCAGCACTTTTACGTGCATTTTCAATAACCGGCTTAGTTGCATCCTTGATATCATCAATCACAGGTTTAGCCTGTTCAGATAGGTCCTGAGCCACTTCCGTCAAGGAGTCTTTAATTTTTTTAATCTTGTCGCCTGTCTTATTCTCTGCCATAATCTCGCTCCTTTTAAACAAAATTCCGCCTTTATAAAACATACTGCAACAGATTAAGTATAACACATAATGTCAAACACTTTGACTAGTATTTTACATATCTTTTGATATATATTTTCAAAAGATATTTGAATCCGATTGAACCACTTTTCCCGTAAAATCACATCTGACTGTAACACGGCTTGCTCCGCCTATAGTACAGGTAAATACTGTAAGATCCCAGTCGCCTTCGTCCATAGCCTCTACGTCATAAGTATCTATTATCTCTGTATAGGTAACTGTATAGTAAAAGCTAAGTCCGTTTACATCAGTGATTATTATGGTATCACCGCTTACAAGATTTTTTAGTCTTCCAAAATGCCTGTCATAATTATGTCCTGCAACTATAAGATTATTTTCATAAACTGAGCCCTTATAACGGCATGGCGATATTTTGGCATTCTGAGATGACCAGTCACGCTGGATTGGAAGTTCTATATCAAGTGATGGAATTGATACAATACCTATAAAGCTTTGTCCATCTACATCTATGGCAGGCATCTCACCTTCAGTTGGAACCGATATCTTTTCATCATAATCAGGAATCTGATCCAATATAGAAGACATATATGAATCCGCAAGTTGTCCGGCTTCACTGTTTTCTTTGTAATTTCTGACCACAAAAGCCATTGCACCTATGATACACACAAGTCCAATTGCCATCATCACTTTTCCTTTTGTGAATTTCATAATATTCTCCAATTTCTAAATTAAAGCAAAACAAGCGAGAAGAAAGCTCCCCGCTCCTTCCCGCTTTAAATTGTAATTATCTTATCAGCCAAAGATCCCCATCTTAAGCTTTTTTTCTGTCGCTTAAAAATCCTGCAACAAAAAATCCGATTCCTATAAGTGCAAGTACAAATACCGGCCACCATATCTGACCTGTCTGAGGAAGTCTTGTTGCTCCCAAAACCTCAGGTGTGTCATCTTCTGTTATAGCAAGTCTTACCGCACCAAGTACCTGCTGCACCGGATTTTCAGGTGTTGTGGGTGTTGTTGGTGGCTGTTGATATTCCGGTGGATTCTCTGTTCCTGTATTAGTCAAAGTAAATACATTGCCGCTTTGGCTATAGGATACTGAATATCCTGAAGGCACTGTTTCAGAAATAGTCCAGCTATGACCTTCCTCATACGACCATGAATAGTGCCAGCTATTTGATGATGACAAAGTGACTGTATTATATAAACTTCCGTCCAGATATATCTTTACTTCAATTGATGAAGGACGTTCAGAATCATAATCTACCCAGTTTTTGTAAATATCATAGTCTACAGAAACAGGGTTAAGATAATATTCACATTTGGCTGTTACATCCACTACATATTCCTGGCCGTTATCATATACCCATGTATCTGTTTCAGGATCTATTGTCGGTATTGAAGTAAAAAATGGAGTAAAAGTATAAGTGCAGTTATTTGAATCATCTACAAGTGTATCCGTTACTACCAGATATATTCCAAGATCAAGATTACTTATTGTAGCAATTCCATCAGAATCAGATGAACCTGTAGCATCATCAGAAATTCCATTTGAATATATATATGTTTTTACCGGAGTAACAAGGCTGTTCCAGGTATCTGCATCTGAAATACTATTCACTTCAACAGAACTTATCTCTGAAATATCTGTATAGGGTGAAAGCCATGCAAATTCACCGCCTTCATTTACAGAAGTAACGCGATAAAGATGTATTGTAACCCCTGTTACAGGTGTGGGATTATTAATATTATCTTCAGTTATATCACAACTGTAGGATAATCTCAGTGTCCCCTTTTTGGATGTATCAATCCTGTTTCTGGCTTCCAGAACACTGGTTCTAGCTGCGAATATAACAGTAATAATGAACATTGTCATTATTAGACTGATCATTCTTTTGATAACTTTGTACTTCTTTTCCATATTAACCCTCAAATCACCTAAATCGCTTTGATGTTCTAATCATAAATATAATAAATATGATCACAAGAATCGGTACTGCGATAAACATAGACACTGTAAATGTACTATATGTCGTAGCATCAGCCGTTATAATAAGCCTTGACTCTTCGTCATAATCTACTCTTTTTCCTCTTACTAAAAGACGATGTGTATTTACACCATAAGGTGTACATGTAACAAGTGTCACATAGTCTTCTCCATCATATATGCAAAGACTCTCCGTCTCATTAGGAAGCACTATATTAATAGAATCAACTTCATAAGCAAATACCTGATCCATTATATGAAGAAGAAAAGTATCTCCCTCTATCATCTGATCAAGATTTGTAAGAAGTTCTGAAGATGGCAGTCCTCTATGTCCTGAAAGAACAGTATGTGTTGAAAGTGTACCTGTAGGAAAAGATGTTCCAGGAAGGTGACCAATTCCTACCGTAAGAACTGACTCTTCAACTCCATGATATATAGGAAGATATACGCCTATATTTTCTATCTCCAGATAACCTATAATACCTGTTCCTGTAGGATCAAGGATGCTATTGTACTCTTCCATCTCTTCATCAGTAAGATTAAAATCCATAACTCCTGATGCAAGCTCTTCATTATATGCTATTGCAGCATCCCAAAAAGCAGAGTAGTCTTCTTCAGTAAGACTTTCCAAAGCAACATTATAATCTGCTATAGCTTTAGACTGCTGCAGACCATTGATGTAATTACTGACTGATGGGTACAAAAATATACACAAGCCGACAATAAGAACTGCAGCGAAAAAAACTGTGGAAAAATGTTCTTTTATTTTTTTGATCATTCGCTACCTCTTTTGCCAATTTCTTCATTGCCCTGTGACAGGCAATGAAGACAACGGTTATATCCCGTTCTGAATCAAAATCAAATACTACTTACTATTATGCAGCTTTTCTCTTAACGATGAATGCAGCTACTGCTGAAAGGATGAGTACTCCACCTACAAGGTAGAACATTGTTGTACCCATACCACCTGTTGAAGGAAGATATGCACCTGTTGTATTAACTACGTAAAGAACGTTATCATTAACAGAAACGCTTCCAACAACTGCTGTGCCATCCTCACCATAAGCTGCTGTAATTGTTCCTACTGCTGAATTGCTAGTTGTATCTACTGTTCCAGCAATTGAAATCTTGATCATATCTGTAAGCATGTTGTAACCGGCTTTAGCCTGTGTCTCATTAAGGTAGTAAACACCTGAATCAAGACCCTTGATCTGGATTGTACCTTCTGAAGATGTAACAATATCATCAGTTACATTATCGGCTGTTTGATCAGCAGCTAAAGTGTAAACACCCTCTGAAT
>NZ_JAILQF010000456.1 GCF_024699075.1 Butyrivibrio sp. | reverse complement strand
CCCTGGTTTTTATTATTTCTTCCCTGATAATTCTGCTTGCCCTGACCCTGGCCTTCTTCACCATCAAGATCGCCGCTTGTACCCATATCTTCAAGGGCTTTAAGCTCTTCTATACTTACTTCTTCACTCTTGTCATTTCTAGGCTCATTACCATGTTTGGATTTCTTCCTTACAAAATGAACCTGATCTGCTGTGTAATCATGAACTTCTTTTTCATCATTAACATCAACAAGAATACGAACTGTCTGACGAAGTACACCAACATTAGCAACTTCACCTTCAAATCCGTCATCAGTTCTTACTATATCGCCAACCTTAGGAAGCTTCTTATTGAGCTCTTCGTAAACCTCTTCTTCGTTCTTGAGGCAGCACATAAGTCTTCCGCACACACCTGATATCTTGGTAGGATTAAGAGACAGGCTCTGCTCCTTGGCCATCTTAATTGATACAGGTGCAAAGTCAGAAAGATAAGAATGGCAGCAAAGCGGTCTTCCGCATATGCCATATCCGCCGATTATCTTGGTCTCGTCTCTTACGCCGATCTGGCGAAGCTCAATCCTTGTCCTGAATACTGCAGCAAGATCCTTAACAAGCGCACGGAAGTCAATTCTTCCGTCTGCTGTAAAGTAAAAGAGAATCTTATTATTATCAAAAGTATACTCAGCATCAATAAGCTTCATATCAAGGCCATGCTTTAGAATCTTCTCATGACAGACCTTGAAGGCTTCCTTCTCTTTTTCCCTGTTCTCTCTTTCCTGATTCTCATCAGTTTCATTAGCAATACGAATAACAGTCTTGATAGGCTTTACAACCTTATCATCTTCTACGTCATAAGCAGGTGCTACAACTGTTCCGTATTCTATACCTCTGGCAGTTTCCACGATAACATGGCTGCCTCTTTTGATTTCCAATTCTCCCGGATCAAAAAAATAAATCTTTCCGGCAGTACGAAAGCGTACGCCTATTACTCTGGTCATCTTAACCTCATTTCTTTATAGTTCCAATCAAATTAACTTTGCAAAGTTATGTCATATTGTCTTTTATACCGATCATCAGCATCTCTACTGCGATATCAGGATTGACGTTAACTTGTATCCTTCTTCGCGTCTTACTGATAAGATTTACGATGCTGTTTAAGCCTTCAAAAGTGCATTTTTCAGCCGTATCTCTAATATACGATAGGTCACCTGCGAAAATCAAGCCCCCGTCACTTTCTGTAGCTTTATACACGAGTACATCTCTGAAAAAGAATAAGAGCATGTCCAAAAAATCAGATATTATTTCTTTCTTATCAACGTTCTCTGCATTGCCCGCTTCATCCTGCGGTGTCTCTATCTCTTTGACTATATCAAGTATCTCATGAAGCTCTTTTCTGCTTATCTTCTGAAGAAGGCTGAAGGTCTGCTTCCTCATTCTGTCAAAATCTTCATTCTGCGAAAGTAAAATTGCCTTGCCTACATTGCCTCTTGCAAAGGAAACACAAAGATCCGCCCTGTAATCAGGAGTATGATACTCTTTCATCAAAAAATGCTTGATATCTTCATCAGGTGCCGGCTTCATTGGAAGCACCACGCATCTTGAAAGGATTGTTGGAAGGAAGACATCAAGGTTGTCGGTAAGTATCAGCATCACAACATATGACGGCGGTTCTTCCAGCGTCTTTAAAAGCGCATTTTGCGCCTGAATATTCATTTTTTCTCCATCTGGGAAAATATAGATCTTGTAAGGACCTGCATAAGGCTTTATAACAACATCATCGCAGATGGCACGAACTTCATCAACGCTGATGGTGTTAGGCTTTTCATGCGTAACGGTTATTATGTCAGGATTACTTCCGCTTTCCGCCTGTATACAGGAATGACATTTATGACATGGCTCGATAAGCCCATAATCTTCATGTCTGTCACTACACATAAGTGTCTGCGCAAATATTCTTGCTATGAACTCTTTGCCAGACTCCTTCTCTCCCGTGATTATATATGCATGCGAGGCTTTACCTGTTCGCAGTGCATTCTGCAGATGATCTGTCATCTGCTTTTGTCCGATTATATCGGCAAAATCCGCCATTCCAAGTCCTCTCTGTTTCAGGTAATTCTAAACCGCTCTTAAGTGAATATATCAAGGATAAGTCCTTCAATATCTCCTATTCTCCCCATTATGGCTATATTGTCTTTCTCATCCTTAAAAAGCTCTTGTGTAAGAGCATCAAGATTCTCATTAACAAGTCTTACTATTCCATATACTCTGTGTCTTCCCTTCCTGTCTAGAAAGTTCTCTCTGGAAAAAGTATGAGATCTTGTTATAACTTCATTCAAAAATTCCTTGATCAGCTTCCTGTACCTTTGCATATCCCTGATGTCATGCTTCTTGCCAATAAGCTTACCCTGCTGCTGTATATCCTGCATCATGTTGGTAAGTCTGTCCGCAAGCGTTGTATCTTCAAGCTTGGATGCCAATGTGAATTTAAACTGGTCATCAATAGGCTGATTATTCTCAGTCTGCTGAGTAGGCTGTGTCTGCTGTACCTGACCTATTTTAATATCCATACCCGCACCTCCTTATACAGATAGCGGTTATGCAGGAATTTATGTATCAGACACCCATCTGTGTAAGGTACTCATTAATCTCGTCAAGTATCTGATCTATTGTGCCTTCATTATTGAATCTTCTTGTGATTCCTGCTGCTTTGAGCTTTTCTTCAGAAAAGTCTTCTTCGTCTGCAAGATATCTTCGACACATCTCATCATATTTTGGGTGTTCCTGCTTATTTTCCCTGTGCATAGCCCGCTCCATGCGGATTCTGTCAGAGATCTCAATATATACAGGAACGACTTTATCTTTGCCAAAATAGTTTGTCATGGATTCATAGGCTTCAAGTGTTCCGATCATTAAAGAGCTTGAACTTTCAAGATCTATCTGTCCATCGTCAACTGTAAAATAGCGCCATGGTCCATAGCATGTGTCATAAGTTCGTCCTTCTATTATTTTTCGGTCATTCAAAAACTTCTGATAACCCTCTTCATCACAAAAGAAGTACTGAACTCCATTTTCTTCTTTGTCACGCATAGGTCTTGTTGTATATAACACAACCTTTTTAAGATCAAACTTGTTCTTTTCGAGAAGATTTCTGTATACAGTGTCTTTACCTGTTGTGCTCTTTCCCATGAGCAGGACTATTTTCCCCATTTTACCACCCTTATAAGTCTTCCTTCAGATATTCCCTGAACGTTAAGACCCTCTGTCAGATTTTCTTTGATATTATCTATGAGCTTGTCTGTAATTACTTCTCCGGGGACTACAAGCGGGATCCCCGGCGGATATAAATTAACGAAATCAGCTGCGATTCTTCCATCTGCTTTATCCAAAAGAATCTCTTCATGATCAGTATCCCAGGCTTTTGTAAGTGTCATCTTTATATCACAAGGAGTATAAGAACCTGTCCTAGATTCTGCTATGCTCAAATTTCCTGGATTTATCTTATCTTCTGCATTACTTGAATCAACTTGCTTTTTAGTATCTTCTGCATTATACAAATCATATAGATCAGCCTTGTCTTCTATCACTGTATCTATTTCTGTATCTATATTTTTATTAATTTTTTTATCTATATCTTTATCTATTTCTTTAATAGCCTCTATAAGCCTTTCTATGCCCTCTAATGTATCCATACCGGTTATTATCATTAGAACATAGGACTTGCAGGCCATTTCGGGCTGTAGTGCGTATCTATTCCTTAAATGATCATATATATCTGATCCTGTTATCGAATTATCTTTGCAGGCAATGACAATCTTGCATGGATCAGCTATTACCGAATAATCAGGAACGATGAGATGCTTTAGCTTTCTGGTATTAGCAAGGATTTTATCATGATATGACAAAAGCTTTGTTGCAAAGTCATCGCCGTATCTTGTCATATATGATATGCCATCATCTATAGATGCCATCATAAGATATGACGGACTACTGGTCTGATATATTCTAAGGAACCTCTTAAGTCTGTCTCTGTCAACATAGGATCCGCTTACATGTAGTAAAGCGCTCTGCGTGATACAAGGAAGAGTCTTGTGAAGACTGTGAATTACAATGTCTGCTCCCTGTGCTATCGCACCTTCAGGCATTCCCTTAGCTATACCTAGATGAGCTCCATGAGCTTCATCAACAATAAGAGGGATATTATGACGATGTGCTACATCAGCTATAGCCCTCACATCCGAATACACGCCTTCATAAGTTGGTGATGTTATAAAGACAGCTTTTATATCTTTATTTACCCCTAGAGCCTCTTCTACAGACGCTTTAGTTACAGCGCCGCAAAAATCATAGCCTTCTATATTCTCAGGATATAAATATCTAAGATTCAGATTTCTAAGATAAGCAGCGTGATACAAAGACTTATGACAGTTCCTTGCAGTCAGTATAGTGTCTCCATCAGCTGTAACAGCCGATATGGCCGACAGAACGCCACAGGTAGATCCATTTACAAGGAAAAAGGTTTCACCAGCCTTATACAGATCATTAGCCCTGTTCTGACATGTCCTTAGTAAATCTCTTGCATCATGCAGATTATCAAAATCATCTATCTCAGTAATATCATGATCAAAAAGTAAAGCTGTATCCATACCACAAGAAGCATTCCTTTTATGCCCAGGCATGTGAAAAGGATACATATTACTCTTTGACAGATCTGAAAGCTTATCCCACAGTTCGCCCAATAGTATCTCCAATTGCTCTAAAGTACTTAACTTTTAAATTATACCATAGATTGATTCTTAGTAAAAAAAATAGCATAAGACTATGTCTTATGCCTAGAAATAAAAAAGTGCCTTGAACAGGAATCGAACCGGTGACACACGGATTTTCAGTCCGTTGCTCTACCAACTGAGCTATCAAGGCACAGAGTAGCGGGGACAGGATTTGAACCTATGACCTTCGGGTTATGAGCCCGACGAGCTTCCAGACTGCTCCACCCCGCGTCATTGAAGTCCTTCAAGAACTCCCACTATTATCTGTATGAAGTTAACGAGTGGGTGGCGGTGGATTCGAACCACCGAAGCAATTTGCAGCAGATTTACAGTCTGTCCCCTTTGGCCACTCGGGAAGCCACCCTTATGAAAAAGCCGATGAGCGGACTCGAACCGTTAACCTGCTGATTACAAATCAGCTGC
>NZ_JAILQF010000243.1 GCF_024699075.1 Butyrivibrio sp. | reverse complement strand
TAAAATGATCAAGATAACCCATCACCTTTAGGTGGTGGGAATATCTTGATTTCGGGTGCGGGGTTATAAGCCCCGTACCCGTAGAACTGCGTCAGCAGTGATTTTATAACGAGCAAAAAGCGAAGCGTTTGCGAGTTTAACTCGGAAAATAAATATGGAATAATATTTATCACTAAAAAAGATGCAACCCAGTATTATGATAATACTACGTTTAAGTAAACTGTAGTATATCGCAATACCGGAGGGCATCTTTTTTATTGTGTAAAAATATAAAGATGCATTTATACACGATTTTATCTGGTACGTTTTTTCTTACCAGGTAAATAAAAACTGCGTACTTGATATAAAAAACGTACCATGTATAATTAAGATATCAAATGAAAACAACATTTTATTTAGTTATTAAAAAGAAAGGCGCTTTAAAAGCGAATCGGTGATAATTATGGAATACAGATTTACAAAAGATAATTTTGGTGAAGAAGTTTTAAACAGTGATGTTCCTGTACTTATAGATTTTTATGCAGACTGGTGTGGCCCTTGTAAGATGATGGGACCTGTTGTTGAGGAACTTGCCAAAGAGTTTGATGGCAAAGTTAAGATAGGAAAGGTCAATGTCGACGAGCAGCAGGAACTTGCTCAGAAATTTGGTGTTATGAGCATTCCATACTTTGCATTTATCAAAAACGGAGAACTCGTTGATAATACAATGGGCGCTGTTCCTAAGAACATACTTGTAAGTAAATTACAGCAGCTTGCTTAAAGCTTGTGGCAAAGAGGTACAAAACTCTTTGCCATTTTTTTGCCAATTATAATGATGTTGCAAGAAAACCCATTACCTTTAGGTGATGGGTAGTTCACTTAAGGACTTTTTTTCGTAATCTCTTGATTATTATACTTATGAAGAAGGTTGTACCTTTTGGATTTAAGCATAAGTCAGGAATTGGTTGGAGATATACCTGGCATAATGATACTGATGCAAAGAATGAATTTCATTTTGAATGTAACGAGTGCATCTATGCTCAGATCCTTGGCAAAAGAAATCTTATGAAACTAGGATCTATGTGCTGCCATGCAGATATCATCAATTATGGAGAGCTTCACTATACAGATTTCATACGTACTAAGACTTTGTGCCAGGGCGGTGATTATTGCGACTTCTACTTTGTAAGGCACGATACTGACGCCGGCGATGGCTGGGAAAGAACAAAAAGCATATGATCTACAAAAGGGAGATTACATATTGAACCTGAGTCTGCCAAGTAGATATGCCAAATAAACATAATTAGTTAGGAAAAAAGGTGATTACTTCATTAAAGGTAGTCGCCTTTTTTATATTTTGTAGTATCACTTTAACTTGGTGTAGCCTTATAGTAATATATAAAATGATCAAGATAACCCACCACCTTTAGGTGGCGGGAATATCTTGAAATCAGTTTTTAATTCACCCGCCTATTATCTGGATCCAAGCGTCATTGGTCCATGCAACTATAAAAATATAAGAAAGAGGATTGTTAAAATGAATATCAGAAGAGCAGAACAAAAGGATCTTAAAACGGTAGCAAGACTTCTTGAGCAGGTGCTTGAGATTCATGCAAAGATAAGGCCTGATATATTTATTTCCGGTACTAGAAAGTATACAGATGATAAACTTATAGAGATATTTAAAGATGATGATACTCCGGTATTTGTAGCTGAGGATGAAGGAAATGTTCTTGGATACTGCTTTTGCGAGATTCAGGAGCGCAAAGGTATCGTTAACATGAAAGATGTAAAGACTCTTTATATAGACGATCTGTGCGTAGATGAAAGTACCAGAGGCAAGAGTGTTGGCAGAAAATTGTACGAATATGTTCTGGATTATGCTAAAAGTATAGGCTGTTATAATGTGATTCTCAATGTATGGGAAGGCAATGACAGCGCCAGAGCTTTCTATGACAAAATGGGCTTTAAAACTCAGAAAACCCTACTTGAGAAGGTACTCTGATGCACTATAAGTCTGTATGAAGATAAGCGTGAATATTGCAAGCATAATGATAGAAGAAGCTTCTGCGATGATATCAAAATCTTCCGGATCTGAGCAGAAAACTTTGTTTTCAGACATAAGACACATTACTCCTTTTACGTACAAAAATAACTGTTATAGTAATCATGCTATATTTGGAATGAGGAGGCCAACTATATAGGAATATGGGAAGTTTTTTAACTACGTATCATCTAATTATCGTGTTTTCTTGGCTACTCCGTTAAATAATATTTCAATGATAAATAATATCATTGAAACATTTTTTTTAATTAGCTATATAGATTATAATTAATTAATCTGATGAATTAATTGATGCTATATTTTGTTTTTATCTTGAACTTTATGTTCAAGAATGTATGAATTATTGAACGATAATTACAAAAAATCGCATTTACTTTGTATTTCTTGATTTTGTGAATCAGCAGGAAGTAGATTTAATTGCGAAAGGGAAAATTATATATATATTATGCAAAACGGGAAAGAAGTCTGTCTGATTATATACACAAGATTTTCCTTCCTGTTTTGTAATAAAATATTTGAGATTTAAAAATCACAAATAAATTCACTGATGTGTGCCGTATTTATTAAAAAAATAATCTAATTAATGTTTATTTCTATTCGGTAAAAGGATAAAATTATATATGTAATATCATAGGATATTTGTGAACTTATCACCCCCCTTAGATGGAAAGGCTTATATATGATTCAACATAATATCATTGTACGTGATCTTGCTGAACTTAAGCCGGCTCTTTCTGAATATAAAAAAGAGTGTGAAAGCCTTAAGTACCAAAAAGGAGTAATTCAGGTTTCTATAGGTAATGTTCCTGAAAGCGATATTTCTTTAATTCTGAACTATATCAAAGATTCTTTTCCTAAAATGGATGTTTTTGGATATTCATCTTTTCAGCATGCGCTTCTTCTTGGAATGGAAAGTGCAATAATACTCAGCTTTACATTAATGGATAGTTCAACGGCAGTGCCTATTTGTAAGAAAATAGAATCTGCAGATAATTTTATTGAGGAATGCTTTGCTTATGCCAAAGAAATGAACCGGAAGCTTAAGAATATGGAAGACGTTAAAGTCATCGAGTTGTATTCTTCATATCTTAAAGCCTCTGCTGCAGAATTTATTGAGATCCTGACAGAAGGCCTGGATGACATATGCGTATTCGGGGCTATTGCTGCCGGCAACAGAAATGTTAATGGTAATGATAATAATTACATAACTGTAGGAAATGAAGATGCCTTTGTTATAGCAGATGATTATTATGGGCCCGGGGTTTCGGGAATCATATTTGCAGGTAAAGATCTATATTTTTATGAGAGTTATCTGTTTGGCTGGGAACCTATTGGCAAGTATATGGATATCAGTGCCCAGACAATAACCAATCAAGGGACAACTGTTGTTATGTCTATAGATGGAATGAAACCGATAGACATATACAAAAAGTATCTTGGAGTTGAACCGAGTGATTATTTTGTGAATAACATAGCTGAATTCCCTCTTGTTATAGAGCGCAATGGAATGCTCATTGGAAGAACGCCGTCAGGAAGTGGTCCAAACGGTGAAGTATATCTTGAAGGTGACTTGCGTGAAGATGAAAAAGTCCGATTTTCTTATGCTGAACCGGAGTTGCTTCTTAATAACACCAAGAATGCAGCTGATAGGATGGACGCGTTTGGAGCCGAGAGATTAACACTTGTTATATGCGTTAACAGATTTAATGTCATTCAGGATGGATTCAATAAAGAAATTGAGTATTATTATAATGGTCGCAAAGAATACCCAAGTATAATTCTTGGAATGGGCGAAATCTATAAGTGCCATGGTAAAGGTGGTATTTTTAATTCTGCACTTGTTGCTGTTGGAATGAGAGAAGGACTACAAGGCCAACTGGCACATAGTGTATTAAAAGATCAATCTACATGTTATTATCATGATGTCATTCCGCTATCTCAAAGATTATCCCACTTTTTAAAAGCTATGACAGGCGAACTTGTCGATGCTGTTGATGATGCTAAATCTGCCAGCAACGCAAAGAGTGAATTTCTCTCCAATATGTCGCATGAGATCAGAACTCCTATTAATGCTGTTCTTGGCATGGATGAAATGATATTAAGAGAGTGCAATGATCCGCAGATTCAGGAGTATGCCCTTAATATCAAGAATGCAGGCAATATTTTATTAGCGCTTATTAATGATGTTCTTGATTTTTCTAAAATAGAAGCCGGGAAAATGGATATTGTTCCGGTTGATTATGATTTTTCATCTATTTTAAATGACCTTATTACTATGGTAAAAAATAAAGTTGAAACCAAAGGACTTAAGCTAATAGCAGATATAGATGAAACTATTCCATGTGTTTTAAATGGTGATGAGATAAGGATCAGACAGGTTGTCACCAATATAATGTCTAATGCGATCAAATATACAGATAAAGGCAGCATAACAATAAAGATCAATTATAAAAAAGCATCAGAAGATGAGGTTGATTTTTGTGTAGCTGTTAAGGACACTGGCATAGGCATTAAAGAAAAGGATATGGATAAGCTTTTTAATGCTTTTCAAAGAATAGATGAAAAACATAATAGAGATATACAAGGATCTGGACTGGGACTTAATATTACCAGAAAACTATTAAATCTTATGGGAAGTGAACTTAAAGTAAAGAGCGAGTATGGTAGAGGAAGTGAATTTTCTTTTGTATTAAGACAGAAAGTAGTTAAGTGGGACCCTGTCGGCAATTATACGGAAATGTACAACAAGTTTCTTGTCCCAAGTGAAACCTACAAAGAGAAGTTTACTGCTCCCGATGCTGAAATACTGGTGGTTGACGATACTCCGATCAATATTGCAGTATTTCGCGGACTACTTAAGAAAACTCTTGTACAAATTGATTCTGCAGAAAGCGGAAGAGAATGTCTTTCTATGACAAGGCAAAAGAAATACGACCTTATTTTCCTAGATCATAGAATGTCGGAGATGGACGGCATCGAGACCTTAAATGCATTACGAGAGGATAAAGATAACCCAAACAATGATACGCCTGCTATAAGCCTTACAGCTAATGCTGTATCCGGTGCCAGAGAAATGTATATAGCAGCAGGCTTTATAGATTATATTACAAAACCTGTCATGTCAGATAAGCTTGAAGCGATGATGATAAATTATCTACCAAAAGAAAAGGTGATGATAGAAAAGACAACTAAAGAAGATGAGGATGAAGCTTTAGATGAACTTCCATCGTGGATAGGTGAAGTAGAAGGGATTGATAAAGAAGAAGGACTCAAGAACTGCGGATCAGTTGAAATGTATATTAAAACAATAGAGTCTTTTTACGGATCAGCTGAAAGCAATTATAAGGCAATAGAAGAATTTTTAAAAAGTGAAAATATAGCTGAATATACTATCAAAGTTCATTCTCTAAAATCATCGGCAAGGATAATAGGAGCACTTGAACTTTCAAAGCTTGCTGAAGAGCTTGAGCACGCAGGAGATGCAGAAGATATCGAAAAGATAAAAGATAAGACACCTGTTCTTCTGGACAAATACAATAAGATTTACGAAAGAATCAAAGAGCTAAGTTATAAGGATGATGATAAATCGCTTCCTGTTATAGGAGAGGATGAGCTTAAAGATGCGCTTTCATCGATCAAAGAACTGATGCTCAACTATGATTATGACAGTATACAATTTATAATGGAATCATTAAAAGGATATAAGATACCTGATAAATATGCAGATTGGATAATGAGACTTAAAGAGAACATAAGGAATGCCGACTGGGACAAGATAAAGACTATACTTGATGAATTCTGATCAAAAAGGATGGAGGGAAAATGGATAAAACATTACTTCTTATAAGCAAGGGCTCAACATTTATGGTAGATGCTCTGTCTAAGGGGCTTAAGGATGCCGGGATAAAAGTAATGCATACAAGTCCTATTATTAGTGAACTCGAAAAATATAAGGATTATCCGGATGTGTTTCTCTTTTATCTTGGGAACTATCTTGAAGACATTAAGGACGTACTTACTTATCTTAAGGATCTGTGTTTGGAAAAAGATAAGATACTCTGTACCATAGGAGATATTACAGAGTATGAAAATCTTATCAAGATCCTTCCTGAGAAGCTTATCAAGGAGCATTATGAAAGACCACTTAATATCAAGGATGTAACAGAAAAAATGCAGAGCGTATTTGCTTTAAATGATGATCTTTCACGAAGAAAGAAGATATTACTGGTTGATGATGATTCTACTTTCCTGACATTGGTAAAAGGATGGCTTGATACTGATTACAGAGTGATAATTGTTGGTTCCGGAATGCAGGCTATAACTTATCTTGCAACCAATAAACCGGATCTGATCCTTCTTGATTACGAGATGCCGGTAACCTCCGGGCCTAAAATACTGGAAATGATAAGAAGTGAATCAGATACTCAGAATATTCCTGTAATCTTTCTTACCGGAAAAGGAGATAAAGAGAGCGTTATGAAAGTAGTAGGTTTAAAACCTAATGGGTATCTTCTTAAGAATACAAATAAAGGCGAGTTGTTAAAAAACCTGCAGGATTTCTTTGATTCTCAAAATGCTTTAAGATCGAATCAGTAAACGTATATAGTATTTGAAATTAAAATATTTAAAAGTGAAATATTAAAAAGCAAAGTATTAAAAAGCAAAGTATTAAAAAGCAAAGTATCAAAAAGCAAAGTATTAAAAAGTGAAGTATTAAAAAGTAAAGTATTAAAAAGAATTATTACAAGATGATAAAAAATGATGTATTAAAAAGGCTTGGAGATATAAATCTTCAAGCCTTCTTAAATTAATGAACTTTTTGGGGTGTACTTCCGAAGATATACATGAGTTCACCTGAATCAGCGTCTTCAAAAGCATTAATGAAATCAAATTCAAAGTTCTTGTTTCTCATAATATAACCCGATGCGCCATCGAAAGTTTCTTCGACACCTCCGTTAAAGTAGTCGTAAGCATAAAAAGTTCCACTTTTGCTATATACAAAAGAGTTCCACTTATAATCATAAGCTCCGTTACAGCCTGTACCATCTTTGTTAAGATCAACGCCTGTATCAACTAATGTCTCTTCGCCTGTTTCAT
>NZ_JAILQF010000242.1 GCF_024699075.1 Butyrivibrio sp. | reverse complement strand
TAAAATGATCAAGATAACCCATCACCTTTAGGTGGTGGGAATATCTTGATTTCGGGTGCGGGGTTATAAGCCCCGTACCCGTAGAACTGCGTCAGCAGTGATTTTATAACGAGCAAAAAGCGAAGCGTTTGCGAGTTTAACCAAGTATCTTACTATATTTAACATCAAGTTCAGGCTAATTGAAAGAGTGAAAATATTTATTTTTAAACTAATATAATAATATTAATCTTTATTTGTATTTTTTGTGATATTATAATTCAGGCTGATTAAAACGTTTCATTATAAGCCATTTATTTTTACATCAAGTAATCTATTTAGAAATGAAATGGGAGGGCATAATTTTTGGAGACTAATATTACTGAACTTAGTTGCCGTGAATTTTCTGATCAGCTAGCTGCGAAGGTATCAGTTCCCGGGGGCGGCGGCGCTGCTTCATTTGTGGGAGCTCTTTCTATGGCACTTTGCTCTATGGCAGGCAATTTTACTACTGGTAAAAAGAAATATGCTCAGTATGAGGATGAGCTTGAGGCTATCTTAAAAGAGTCAGAAGAGATAAGAAATAAGCTCCTTGATCTTGTAGAAGAAGATGCCAGGATGTTTGAACCTTTATCCAAAGCCTATAGTATTCCAAAAGAAGATCCTGACCGTAGTGCAAAGCTTGAGAAGGCAACTCTTGATGCCCTTTATGCACCTCTTGAGATGATGAGACAGATAAAAAGAGTCATAGAACTTTTAGAGAGAATGAAAGAAATAGGGTCTGTTATCATGGTATCCGACGTAGGATGCGGTGCAGCCCTTGCTGGCGCAGCACTTCAGAGCGCAAGCCTTAACGTATTCATAAATACAAAGTCCCTTATGGACAGGGAGAAGGCAGATCAGTTTGACAGAGAAGCTGACGGAATACTTGATGAATATGTAAAAAGGGCTCAGAAGATATTTGAAGATGTTAATGATAAGCTCAGGAAATAACATATAGAGAGGATATTTATGGCGGAATTATTAAAAGGAAAGCCCGTTGCAGATGCGCTTGATGATGCCACTAAAAAAAGGGCAGAAGCGCTTAAGGAGAAGGGAATAACACCTACACTTGCAATTCTTCGAGTTGGTGAAAGACCAGACGATCTGTCCTATGAACGCGGTGCTACCAAAAGATGTGAAAAAGACGGCGTAGCAGTTGTTAATAAGGTACTGCCTGATGACTGCAGCCAGGAAGACCTTATGGAAGCAATCAAGAAGCTTAATGAAGATGATTCTGTTCATGGTATACTGATGTTTCGTCCGCTTCCTAAAAGCCTTGATGAAAAGGCTGCATGCGATGCTATTCTTCCCAAAAAGGATGTAGATGGTATAACCAAAGGCTCTATGGCTTATATATACAGCGGCATGGGAGAAGGCTTTGCACCATGCACTTCTCAGGCTGTCATGGAGATACTTGGTCATTATGGCATTGATCCTAAGGGAAAAAAAGCTACAGTAGTTGGAAGAAGCCTTGTAATCGGCAAACCGATATCTATGCTTCTTATGAATGCAAATGCAACAGTTACAGTATGTCACTCCAAAACTATAGATATGCTGAAAGTAACTCAAAATGCCGATATAGTAATTGCAGCACTTGGAAGAGCTGAAATGCTTGGGGCTGAGTATTTTACAAAAGGTCAGACTGTAATCGACGTAGGAATCAATTATAGCCAGGAAAAGCAGAAGCTTGTCGGAGACGTAAAATCTGATGAAGCAGAAAATGTTGTCTCAAACCTTACACCTGTTCCGGGCGGCGTTGGATCAGTTACAACAGCCGTACTTGTAAGCCATGTCGTAGAGGCAGCAGAAAAAGAAATCAGATAACAGTAATATAGGACATAATAATTAGATAATAGCTATTAGAATATAGTAATTAGAACATAATAATTGGAACATAATAATATATAAAAAGTAATATATAAAATAGGAGTAATATTTAATGCGTAAAACTAAAATCATTTGTACAATCGGTCCTGCAAGTTCTTCAGAAGAAGTGCTCACACAGATGTGTGAAGCCGGAATGAACGTAGCAAGACTTAACTTCAGTCATGGTGATCATGAAGAGCAGCTTGGCAAGATCAAAGTCATCAACAAAGTCCGTGATAAGCTGGGTCTTCCTATTGCGATCATGCTTGATACCAAAGGACCAGAGTACAGAATAGGTGTATTCAAGGATCATAAGGTAACTCTTTCAGAAGGCCAGGAGTTTACATTTACAGTTGATGATATAGTCGGAGATGAGACCAAAGTATCCGTAAGCTATAAAGGCTTTGCCCAGGACCTTAAAAAAGGTGACACAATCCTTGTAAATAATGGTCTTGTAGTATGTGAAGTAACCAAAGTTAAAGGCAACGATGTTATTACTAAGGTAATAGCTGGTGGCAACCTTTCTGACAAGAAGAGCATGAACTTCCCGGGAAAGGTTCTTAAGCAGGCTTACCTTTCAGATCAGGACAAGGCTGACCTTCTTTTTGGTATAGAGCATGATATAGATTATGTAGCAGCTTCATTTGTATCTACTAAAGCTGATGCTCAGGAGCTTCGTGACTTCCTTGATAAAAATGGTGGAAGAGATATCGATATAATCGCTAAGATTGAGAACAGATCAGGTGTTGAAAGCATAGAAGAAATATCAGAAGTTGTTGACGGTATCATGGTTGCAAGAGGTGACCTTGGTGTTGAGATTCCATTTATGGAAGTTCCTTCAGTTCAGAAAGAGATCGTTCAGAAGTGCCGACTCCTTGGAAAAAGAGTTATCATCGCAACAGAAATGCTCGAGTCTATGATAACCAATGTTCGTCCTACAAGAGCAGAGATCTCTGACGTAGCTAACGCAGTATATGACGGAGCATCAGCTATCATGCTTTCAGGAGAATCTGCTGCAGGTAAGCATCCTGTAGAAGCAGTTAAGACCATGTCAGAAGTTGCAGAATATACAGAGCAGCATATCAACTATACTAAGAGATTCAAGAACATGGACTTCAGCATCAGAAATAACCTTGATGCAATAAGCCATTCTACATGTTCAATGGCTATAGATGTACATGCTAAGTGTATAGTAGTAAGCTCTATAAGCGGAGTTACAGCCAGAATGGTAAGCCGTTTCAGATGTCCTGTTGAGATCATAGGTATGACAACATCTGTTAAGGCATTTAGAAAGCTTGCACTTTCATGGGGCGTATATCCTCTTTTGTGCGATGAATTTGAGTCACTTGACGTTCTCTTCTTCCACGCTATGCAGCAGGCTACTAAGATCCTTGACCTCAAGATGGGAGATAACGTAGTTCTTACAGGTGGTAAGATCGGCGGAACTTCAGGTCATACTAACATGATCAAGGTTGAGACTATTCATAAGATCTATTCATAAGACCTATTTATAAGATCTATTCATAAGATGGTCAGAAAAATAATACAGTAAAGTTATAGTAACCTCTCTCTTAAAAGATTTAATCAATAAGAGGGAGGTTTTGTGATTATTATAAACACTGTAATTGGAAAAGCGAGAATGGAAAGATTAGAGAATGTGATGACTATTGCACTGATGAAGAAGAACTAAGAACAAAAGTGCTTACTATTTATAGTGAAATATTAGAAGCATCAAAATGAAACGCAAAAAGAAAAAAATCCGGGCAAATTTTTTTTACGTGAAAAGATGAAGAATAATGGTATTTCTCACGTTAGTTTTGCCGGAAAATGAGGGACTTCACGTATGGATGACTTAGGAGCATAGTAAGTAAGGGTGATATAAAATTTCAGTTTTGTGATGCTGGAATAGAACGAAAAATCATAGTAATGTTAAAACGGTTCAAGAAAATGCCGATAGGCATTGATGACAATAAGGGAAAAAGATTGAAAGAGTTAAAGCGGACGATGGAAGACTTTTCTGATGATATGGAATTAATGGATCAGGATCTTGAAGCAGTGAAATTTATTTCACCACCAGCTTCTGGTGAAGATTGCGATTTTATCGATACAGCTAACTATAAAACATTTAGAACAACAAGATGTCTGTTTTTGCCTCAAGTAAAATTTTCTTATATAATTGGTATGTAAACAAAATAAGAATTCTGGCGCTTTTCACATTTTTATATAAATATTTTTTTTGAAAGGATCAGATTTTAATGGCTGGAAAAAATAAAAAGGGAATAATCAGCAAGGTAATTAAAGTTATCGTAAGTATTGTTGTAGCTCTTGTGCTTATCGTAGCTGCGGGCCTTGGCATTTTGACTGTTTTTGAATACAGGCCTGATGATATAGAGAACATTGAGCTTTCGGGAGAGGCTTCCAAGACTATTTCTACAGGAGATACTTTTACAGTACTTACCTGGAATACCGGTTACGGAGCATTGGGAGATAATGCGGATTTCTTTATGGACGGCGGGACGATGGTTTATACAGCTGATAAGGATAGAGTAAATGAAAACCTCGAAGCTATCGCGCAAGAAATAAGTGATGTAAATCCTGATGTTATCTTTTTACAGGAAGTTGATATAGTTGCAGACAGATCTTATAAGATAAATGAGGTCTCTTTTTTTGAAGACAATAACCAGGGTAAAGTTAGCTCTTATGCTCTTAATATGGATGCAATCTACATTCCATATCCCATTCCTCCGATAGGAAGGACCAAAGTTGGAATACTGACTCTATCCTCTTTTGATATAGCATCTTCAAGTAGAATATCACTTCCTGTGCCATTTAAATGGCCTGTGAGTACATGTAACTTTAAGAAATGTGTTGATGTTTCAAGAGTACCTGTTGAGGGCTCCGACAAACAGCTTGTACTTGTTAATCTTCATCTTGAAGCATATGACAGTGGAGAGGGCAAGATTGCACAGACCAAAATGCTTCATGAGATTCTTCAGACAGAAGTCGATGCTGGTAACTATGTAATAGCAGGTGGCGACTTCAATCAGGTATTTTCCAATACTGATATAAGTGCCTATCCTACCTACGATGGACTGTGGCAGCCGGGAAGCATTGATATATCAGAATTTGGAAGTGACTTTACCTTTATTACAGACAGCTCATCTCCGACTTGCAGATCTCTGGACAGATGCTATCTTGGAGCTGATAAAGATACTTTTCAGTATTATGTAATAGATGGCTTTATAGTATCTGACAATATACAAATAGAGGCCTGCCAGACCAGGAATCTTTCTTTCGTAAATACAGATCACAATCCTGT
>NZ_JAILQF010000362.1 GCF_024699075.1 Butyrivibrio sp. | reverse complement strand
AATAATGTAAATGAAGCATGGGATGGTTCTGACAAAGAGAAATTGTCGAATGAGGAAAACTATCAGCATAAGGAGCGACTTTCTTTGTGTTCGTTATCCTCTGAAGTATGGAAAGAATCATTTTCGGCTGCTGAGAAAAGTGATACTCAGCATGAATCGCATTTTGATATTCATTCTGCTATAAGAGAGGTGTGGAAGAAGACCGTTCTTAATGAAAATGATGAAGGAATAACTAAAACGCAGAAAACTTTTTATAGTAAGTCGGATTTATTTGAGAATAATGACGTAGAGCAAAAAGAATCAGATGGTGTAGACAATGAGAAAAAAATATATTCAGAATTAACACCGGAAGAACGAGAGCAGATAAAAAAAGAGACAGGGTGTTCAGATGAAATAATTGATTACATAAAGAATATGGATCAATATGAGATTTATAAGAATGCGAATCTAGAAGAGCGCGAAATTGATGGTAGAAAGTGCTTGGTAAAGAAGGACCTTGATCTTGATTATGTGTCGGAAAAAACCATTGATGATAATCATCCGAACGGCATTTCAAATCGAGAACTTATGAAACTTGGAAGAAGCCCATATGATGCTAAGACCGGTGAGCGAATCGAACTTCATCATATGGGACAGGATTATGATAGTCCATTTGCTGAATTATGCGAAGACAGTGAGCATGGAGATGGCAACTATAGCGACTTACATGCCAACGATACTGAAAGCTGGCGTCGAGATAAGGATTTGAAGAATCAATACAATAATCAAGATAGACCTAATCATTGGAAAGAAAGGTGTAATAAAGAATGAGTTTAAAGGCGTTTATAGAAAATAATGAAGTTACTTCTACGACCAGATTAATTGATGAGGCCACTCTTATAGAAGCCGAGAAAATAATAGGAATTACCTTTGGCAATCAGCTTAAGGAATACATATTAACATATGGCTACTTAAGTTATAAGTTTGCCGAGTTATACGGAATTAATTCAAATCAAAAAATAGAATCAGATTTAGTAAGGCAAACGTTATATCTGCACAAGTATTTTCCTATAGTGAATAAATATATAGCAATAGAAAACCAGGGGGACGGAGATTATTATGTCGTTGATAGCAGTGACCATGTATTTGAGTTTGACTCAGATCTTGGAGAACTGTCAGATACCGGGTTTAAATTATTTGACTATATTCTTGATCGTTTTGACGGAATAAAGAATCTATAATAAGGAGCCACCATGCCATTTCAGATCGTCCGTAATGACATTACAAAAATGCAGGTAGATGCCATAGTGAATACCGCAAACCCTATGCCAGAATATGGCGCAGGGATCGATAGTGCTGTCTATGAAGCGGCTGGTAAAGATAAGCTTTTAGCAAAGCGTCATGAGATAGGTGCTATTGATAGAGGTACATCTGTTATTACTGATGGTTATAATTTGCCGGCAAAATTTATCATTCATACAGTGGGAACTGCTTGGAAAGGTGGTAAAGCTGGTGAGGAAGATATTATTAGAAAATGTTATCGCAGCGTGTTTGATCTTGCGGTTAATAATAATATCTCAAGCCTTGCAATACCGCTTTTAGCTTCAGGTAGCTACGGATTTCCTAAAGGCATTGCTCTAAGAATAGCACTGTCTGAGATTGAAGCATTCATGTCGGAGAGTGATATGGATGTTTACCTTGTTGTTTTTGATGAAAAGTCAGTATCGCTGTCATCGGAATTTTATGGAGATATTGATGAGTATATCAATGACAATTATGTAGATGAAAAGAATCAAGAAGAGTACTCAGATTCTTTTGATCTGTGCTTATCAGCACCGATATTAGATGTAGAAAGAAGCCTAGACGATGTTGTAAATAATCTGGACAAAACCTTTATGGAACTTGTTTTTTCATTTGCTGATGCAAAAGGACTTACAGATGTTGAGGTTCAAAAGAAGGCGAATCTTGATAGAAAGGCATTTTCCAAGCTTAAATGTGGAACTACAAAGAATCCTAGTAAATCCACAGCTCTTGCTTTAGCAGTAGCTCTTGAGTTGGATTTAGATGATACGAAGGATCTTCTTTCAAGAGCTGGACTGGCATTATCGCCTTGCAGTAAGCAGGATGTTATAGTCCAGTATTTTATCGAGAAGAAAGCTTTTGACATATATGAAATCAATCTAGCTCTTTTTGAACATGGAGAACAACTGCTTGGGACACAAGTCTAGTAAATGTCGCCTGACAAGTGACCGGCATAAATGCATATTGAGATATGATTACCTCAGAAACAAGCAAATAAGCTAATTACGGAGGTAATTTTTATGAGAGAAAACTTAACAGAAATCGTATTTATTCTTGACAGAAGTGGCTCTATGAGCGGACTTGAATCTGATACTATTGGTGGATTCAATTCCATGATAGCAAAGCAGCAGAAAGAAGAAGGAAAGGCTATTGTTTCCACCGTTCTTTTTGATGATGAAACAGATGTGATTCATGACAGAGTAGCTATTGGTGAAGTAAAGAAACTTACAGAAGAAGATTATTATGTTCGCGGCTGCACTGCACTTTTGGATGCGGTAGGTGGAGCAATTCATCATATCGGTAATGTTCAT
>NZ_JAILQF010000398.1 GCF_024699075.1 Butyrivibrio sp. | reverse complement strand
CCTGTGGTTTTGCCATACTTAGCAGCAATCACCTTAAGCAGAGGCGTATTGAACACATCGTTATTCCCTTCGGCAAAAGGTCCCCACGCTTCATGCTGGATACCATGCTTTGCCATGAACTCACCTGCCTCATGCTGCTGTAGCCACACATTTGTCTCCACCTGATTGACCGCAGGCTTTATCTCATTCATATTGAAGAGGTCTGCCAATCGCTCATTCCAAAAGCTGGTCACGCCGATGGCACGGATACGACCCTCTTTATAGAGGCGTTCCAAAGCTCGCCATGCTCCGTAGTAATCACCGTAAGGCTTATGGAGCAGATAAAGATCAAGAGTATCAAGCCCCAGCTTTTTCATGGATACATCAAATGCTTTTAAAGCATTGTCATAACCATAATCCTGTACCCACAGCTTTGTCGTTACGAATATCTCATCTCGGGGTATCCCGCTGTTCTTGATTGCTGCTCCGACTGCTTCCTCATTGAAGTAGGAAGAGGCGGTGTCTATCATCCTGTACCCGACCTCCAGCGCATCGCTGACAGCTGCTTCAGCCTGTTTTGCGTCCGGTACCTGGAAGACACCGAAACCGATCATCGGCATTTTGACTCCGTTATTAAGTGTCATATATTCCATCGTCTTTCGCCTCCTTATCCCTCAAATGGAAGATGCATGTTTGCGTAGTTTTCCTCCGTCTCATTGTCCGGTTCATAATACTTCTTGGTCCCGTCGAGCTTCGCAATCTCAGCCATTTCATCATCAGTCATAGTGAAATCGAAGATATTGCCGTTATCGCGGATGTGATCAGGGTTCTTTGATCCGGGGATTGTGATGAATCCCATCTGTGTAGCCCAACGGAGAACGATCTGCGCATTGCTCTTGTGGTATTTATCAGCAAGCTTACCGAAAACCTCTTCCTGTACGAGTCCGGGATCTCCATGCCCCAAAGGATACCAGCCCATGAGCCTTGTGCCATACTCGGCAAACCTTCCCATGATTTCCTTCTCAGTGCAATAAGGATGAGCTTCAAGCTGGATCACATGAGGCTTGATCTCTGCAGCTGCAAGAAGCTTTTCCAGCTTCTCATCATGGAAGTTTGAAATACCGATGGACTTTGTCTTTCCATCC
Source organism: Butyrivibrio sp. (assembly GCF_024699075.1). The sequence goes on along the minus strand of NZ_JAILQF010000398.1, from coordinate 5,082 downwards.
TTATATGCCTTTTCAAGCTGCTTATATCCTGCAATGAAATTGCCTGCCGGCTGATGGATGAAAAGAAGATCCACATATTCAAGACCCAGGCGCTTTAAGGTATCTTCTACCGCGCTGTCATTTTCATAAACTGTAGCCCAGAGCTTGGTTGAAACAAATATGTCCTCTCTCTTTACAATTCCTTCATCTATTGCTCTGGCAATCGCTTTGCCGACCGCTTCCTCGTTCATGTAAGCATTAGCAGTATCCACCATACGGTATCCGCCCTTTAATGCTGCATATACTGATTTTTCCGTGTCCTCCGGGCTGATCAGGAATGTTCCGATTCCAAGTGCCGGTACCTTAACGTCGTTTGATAGTGTGATGTATTCCATAAGTTAATGCCTCCTTGTCATAGGTTTTTGTGTTCTGTGATACAAACTTTACATGATAAATCCGATATTGTACAATACCAACATCGGAATCTGCTATATCAATAACGCATAGTGAGGAATGTTATGATTGAGAATCACGTATTAAAACAGCTCGTTACATTTGCAGATAACAAGACATTATCTGCCACAGCAGACATTTTACATACATCACAGCCGGCGCTTACAAGATCTATGAAGAAACTGGAAGAAGATCTCGGTGTATCCCTCTTTTCCAGAAGCAAAAATCATCTTGAGTTAAACGAAACCGGAAAACACGCTGCAGAATATGCCAGAAGAGTCCTGGAAGCCGAGGCAGACTTTGAATCCAAGGTACTATCCTTTGACAGAAGCCTTCACACCCTTTCCATAGGATACTGTGCGCCGGTTCCACAGGCCGTATTCACACCTATGATAAACAATCTTTTTAACGGCATGACAATTTCAGCTGACATGATGGATGACCGTTCCTTTACTGATCATCTGTTAAACGGCATATATCAACTTGCAGTCGTCCACACAGAGCCGGATGACAAAAGATTATATTATAAAAAATGCGGACACGAGGATCTGTTTATTTCCATTCGTCCGGGAGACCCCTTGGCCTTCCAGCCAAAGATACACCTGTCTGATATCAATGGTATGTCCGTACTCTTATTGTCTCGCATTGGCTTTTGGGAAAACACCCCCAGAGAAAAGACTCCGGATACAAAATACCTTCTTCAGGTTGATGAAGCATCTTTCATTGAACTGGCTTCGACTTCCAACTACCCTATTTTTTCATCAAGCTACTTTATCAAAAGAGGTAATCTCGTACAGGGAAGGGTAGACATCCCTCTTGCCGATCCCGAATGCCATACAGACTATTACCTGGTATGCCTTGATTCAGAAAAAGAAAAGTACCGTGCGCTCTTCGATAAAATCGATGAAAACACAATACTTTGAGTGTTATAACTATCATATGTTTGGTTGATTGCATATGGTGCTGTGCGTTAAAAAGGTGCAAATGATGAAAAAATATAGAGATTGATATCTCAACCTCTATATCTGCATTCTCATATTATCTTCTGATATAACGCGCTAACACATTATCTCTACAAACTGAAATTTGTCATCGTCTATAAAACTAGAATATATTTGATATCTATCAAATAAGTACCATAAAAACTTGCATAATAATAATAATAATAATAAATCCCATATCAATTAATATATCTTGCCATAAAGATATATTATATCGTCTTTCTTCAAGCCAATCGATAATACCTTGTCTAAATTCTATTAGCCCAGTATTAATATTATAATCAAAAAATCCAAAAATTATTACTCCAAAAGGACGGTTGTTATCCACCATCTTCAGCTTGCAATCTGTCAACCGGTGGTTTCATTTAGATTTTTTTAACATATAAATGGGAAGAATCCCCTCATGCACCTTTGAGAATCTATGGATTATTATAATAACCCCGTCATATAAACCGGAAGATACACAATACCTCCCTCTTCTTTTAAATCATTTACATGAAGTACATAAGCAACATTTAACTGCTCATTATACTTTTTTTTGAACTTATTCAGCGATGATAACGTATAATTCTTACCAGACTTAACTTCAATTGGAGATATATTATGCCTATTTGTTATCTTTGACTTTGCAAGCAAAAAATCTATCTCCATTCTACTATCTTTATCATCCCTTGAAGGATTAGAGTAAAAATATAATTTTTTTCCATTTGTAGCAAGCATTTGGGCAACAACATTTTCAAATATCATTCCCTCATTTACTTCTAATTTTCCAAACAAAAGCTTTTTATATATATCCTCAGATACAATTCCATTCTCATCAAAAGCATGACTTATTAGCAAACCCGTATCACCCATATAAATCTTAAATGACGAATTATCACGATTCAGTTTGAGGCCAAGATTTGGTTCTGTAGAATTAAAGCATATATTAGCTATCATAGAATCCTGAAGCCATAAAAATGCACTTTCATAATCCCTAAATCTTGCCCCTTTTCCAAGCGACGAAAGCGTAAATCTCTTCTCATGTTTAGAAAGCTGCGATGGTATTTCATCAAAAATACTCTCAACTTTCGATTCATATCCTTTAGCATGTTTTTGTATATCTTCTCTATATAAACTGATAATATCTCTTTTTATTAAATCTGCAGCCTCAAAATCACCTGTTTTAGTATACTCTTCAACCACTTGAGGCATTCCGCCAATTATCACGTATTCCCTAAAAAGCGTTATAATCTTCCTATGTAACGCCTGTCCCAGAGGCTTTTTATTTTCAAAAGAGTTTTTGATTACTGGCATAACCATTTCTTCGCCTTTTGCCCATAAGAACTCTTCAAAATCCATCGGGTACATTTTTATATGTCTTTCTTCTGAAGGGATAAGTATGTTCTCCACATTCTTTTTTATAGACATAAGTGATCCTGTTTCCATATAATCATATCGTCCGTCAGAAACCAAAAACTTTATTGCTGCTCTCGCCCTAGGATACAGCTGTACTTCATCAAATATTATAAGCGATTCTCTTTCATACAATTTTGTATTATAAGCCGCCGACAAAAGCATAAACAATCTATCTAAATCATCCAGATCTTCATCGAACAATGTCTTAATATCATCACTAGCTTTATTAAAATCAATTAAAATATACGATTTATAATTCTGTTTGGCAAACGCCTCTGCGATATAACTTTTACCAACTCTCCTTGCACCATCTATTAGGAGTGCCGTCCTTCCATTGCTTTGCTGTTTCCATTCCAATATCTTTTCTTCTATTTTTCTTTTCATAATTCACCCTACACCTAATCGAGTTTTTTTAATACTTTTTTTATCACCAAATCAAGCATTTTCGATTATATCATTTGTTTTGCACTAAATCAAGTTTTTTTAAACGTAATACTTACACAATATCAAATATTTTGATAGAATTAAGTTACTTATTATGTTCATATCAATCAAGCAGCATAGCCCAGGTAATATGACTTTTCTAATGCTTTCATAGCCTCAAACACGCCGGCATCGGTAGCATCTGCATAGATTGACAAAGTAATAACAATGCTTTCATGCCCCATTATCCGCTGTATTGCTTTTAGGTCATATGAGTTTCTACACAAAAAAGTCGCAAATGTATGACGCAATTGATGCGTTGTAATATCCGGAAGTTTACTAACCTCATTATAAGAACACTCTTCATTATACGAATTTATTATCCTATGAAGCTTCGCGCATACCGCTTCTCTTGTAAAAATCTTCCCCCGATTCGACAGAAAAATAAAATCTGTATATCCATCAATAACTTGCTTTTCCATATAATTGATAGAATCCTGCTCTTTTTTTATATCAAGCAATAATTCTCTCACATCTTCCAGCATAGGAATACATCTATTTCCTGCTTCTGTTTTAGGTTCTTTTATATGAGCTATTCTATGATTATTTTCGCTTACATATGTAACAGCATGATTAATACTGATCTGACCAGCTTCAAAATCTATATCATTCCATCGAAGAGCCAGCGCTTCCCCTATACGACATCCTGTACCAAGAAGAAAAAGTATCAACTGCTTATCCTTAGCATACCTAGTATTATTTTTCATATATTCAACAAGCCTCTGTCTCTGGTCTTCGTTCAAACCGGAAATCTTCTTCTTTTTATAATTTGACTTTTCCATAATTTCCTTTATAACACCCTCAGCAGGATTATATTTTATAATTCTATCACCCAAAGCCATTTTTAAAGCGCCATTAATAACTGAAACCTTACGTTTTATAGTTGATATAGCATAGCCTTTGGGATTTTTCTTACTTTTCACTTTTACCATAAAATAATAGACAATCTCAGACTTCGTAAGATTTTTAATCTTGGTTCTACCAATTGTATTTCTACAATCATAGTATTCATGATACATAGTATTAAGTGTTGATTCCTTTATATAATCTGCTCTCTTATCGATATAACAGTCAACAACCTCATTAAGAGTCATTTCTTCATTTAAAACAGAATATCCCCTATCAATAGAATCTAAAAACAATTTTTCCTTTATTCTTAGTTCATCCAATGTCTTTTCATATATCCAAGTATTTTGGCCCCATTTCATCATCCTAAACATATATGTTCCATTTTTCCTCTGGGACTCTCCTGTATAAAGAATATTTCCAAATGTGTCTGTTCTAAGCATCGCTCTATCCTCCAACGATTTATTTGCATGAAAAGATAGCACAGAAAAAAACTAATAACAATTCTATAAATATGCAAAAATTTGTTATACGATGGGATATTAAAATGGTGAAAATAAAAAAGTAATAAAATTGAGGATTTGAGTAAGGTTTTGAGTAAATCGAGTTATGTTAACCATTTAAGATGTACTTCAGTAAAACATAGAAACCCCGCAAACCCGCATAAACTCTAGACAGTAAAAGAGCGTGTCGGGGTAGACACGCTCTTTTGGAGAAGGTATTTTGTTACTTATGGGGTGCCCCTTTAATGGGACACCTCCTCTTTCGTAGAGGCTCGTAGCCCGCATAAATTCTAGCTTTTGAGAGTTTTTGACTCTCGTATTTTTTTGTCATTTTTCGTCTATATTGTCGCATTCTGGTACAAAATTGGTACAAAAATTTTTGTACCAACTAACTAATTTGATGTAACAAAAAATCTCTG
>NZ_JAILQF010000264.1 GCF_024699075.1 Butyrivibrio sp. | reverse complement strand
AAAGGAAGAAAGAAAAGATACACCACTTACGGTCTCGGTGCGGGAATGTATTCGCTGAACTATTACTCATTTGTGAGGCTTTGCAAAGAGGCCGGTGCCAATATTCAGATCAAGAAGAAAGTGGTTGTCGATCTGGATATTCTGGATGCATATCTTGAATCTGCTATTGATATGGAAGGAGGAAATGAATAATGCGAATGAGAGGAATGTCAAGCGACCCTGTTAAACAGGAAAGGATCGATCAGGTTTTAAAGTCTGTTCCAGGCGGAAAAAAGAAGTGGGTGAGATACGACGAGGGCGCAGTTCTGTATTCTATGGGAATTCATGCGTTTACGGAACTTGCAAAGGAAGCAAAGGCAATATATCGAATTCGAAGAATAGTGCTTGTAAACACGGAAAAGCTGGATGAATACATTGAAATGATGTACGGCGATCCGGATAGTGATTAAGGAGGGCAAAGATTATGTGTAAGGTTATAGCGGTTGCAAATCAGAAGGGTGGGGTCGGAAAGACCACTACAGCTGTAAATCTTGGGATTGGACTGGCTGCAGAGGGAAACAAGGTTTTATTGATCGACGGAGATCCCCAGGGTTCCATGACGATCAGCCTGGGATACAGGGAGCCTGACCGGCTTGAATATACTTTGTCCACTCTGTTGTCAGAAGTGATGGAGGAGAAGAAGCTGTCTATCACACAGACTATCATTCAGCACGATGAAGGCGTGGATCTTATTCCGGCCAATATCGAATTGTCAGCACTTGAGATCAATCTGGTTAATGCTATGAGCAGGGAAGTCATGCTCAGGAGCATCGTGGAATATCTCAAAGCGGAATATGACTACAAGTATATCATCATCGACTGTATGCCTTCTCTGGGAATGCTTACGATAAATGCCTTGGCCTGTGCGGACAGTGTTCTGATCCCGGTCCAGGCGGCGTACCTTCCTGTGAAGGGTTTAGAACAGCTCATCAAAACCATTGGCCGTGTTCAGAGGAGACTTAATAAGGACCTTTGTATCGAAGGGATATTGCTTACAATGGTGGATGCCAGGACGAATTATGCCAGGGATATTTCACAACTGGTTATAGATACGTACTCGAATCATATCGGAGTATTTCATACCTGCATCCCTCTTTCGGTTCGTTCGGCAGAGATCAGTGCTGAAGGATCCAGTATTTATCAGTATGATCCGAAAGGAAAAGCTGCTAATGCTTATCGCACATTGACAGAGGAGGTGTTGGATCGTGGCTAAGAGAGTTGGACAGAAGATCAAAATGACATCCATTGATGAATTACTCTGTGTTCCTTCAGTAGCCGGTTGTGACGAGATCGAGGTTGCAAAGATCCGGCCGTTCAAGGATTATCCTTTCAAGGTTTTGGATGATGAAAAGATGCATGAACTTGTGGAAAAGGTTGGAGAAAGCCGCGGACAGTTGCATTGGTATCTTCGCCTGGTAGAACTCATTCCTCCAATTTTGGAATTGGTTGATAAGAAAGACTTGGCACTTGTTACAGCAGTGGAAGTTTCTTTTTTAGACCAAGAAATTCAGCAGATGCTTTACGAGTACATGTGTGAGAATGAAATCTGCAAGACATTTCAGATCTTTGCATTGAGAGATTATCTGAAGGAAAACGATACCATCACAAAGATGGAACTCATGAGGATCTTGAATGAGAATGCTCCCAAGGATGAGAGCAACAGATTTCAACAGCTCACGATCACGAAGAAAAAGTTGCAAGAGTACTTCCCGGTATTCTATACAAAATCACAGATGGAAAAGGTTCTTTATCAACTGCTTGAAGAATGGAAGAAACAGAATAATAAGTCGGAGGGATAAACATGTTTTTGCTGAGAATGTATTTAAAGATATTACTGGCACCGGTATCAATGGCACTTCCTGCAGCAAAGGGAGTGATCCACCTGGTAATAAATCTAACATCAGCAGTAGTTGGACTATTTCTACTGTATGTTGGACCTGTATCGGTCTACTGCCTTGTGGCACAGAGATAGACGGATCTTCTTTATTGTTGGCGTCGCAGTTATCGGTATTCTCTTTTTGGTGGTGATTCTGGAGGAGACGATAGATGGTCTGAGAGAGAAGATAAGAGAGATCTAAGCGCAATGGCTGTAGAGGGTAGCTACGATGTGTGGTTACCATCTATTTTACTTTGGGAGGATTATTGGACACGTTGGGTGATATTCTGATGATGGTAGTTCAGTCCGGTTGGCCTGGGTGAGTTTAAAAATATAGAAATTGGAAGTAGAATAATGGATATAAATATGCACAAAAATCAGTTGCACATCAACGATAAAGTATACAATATCCACAATGACTTTTTGACAAATTTCGCTTTTGGGTATAAGATATATTATATTATTTTATATTGTTTTGTACAATTCTTAGCAGGAATAAAAATGATTGAAGGATATTTGACAATTAAAGATATAGCAGAAAAATGGGGAGTCACGAGAAGACGAATTCAAACTTTATGCTCTCAAGGAAAGATTGAGGGGCAACGAGGTTTGGGAATGTATGGGTGATACCAGCGGATTCAGAAAGACCAGTAGATAAAAGAATTACTACTGGAGAGTATAAGAATTGGAGAAAAAAGACCAAAGAATAGACAGGATGACAGAATATGTCTGTATGGTTTGCTAATCTAAAAAAATTATTATGTGAAATTACAAATACTTAATCGGCGATAATAAAAGAGCGGAATAAAAGAACAACAAAAAACGATAAGTGTTTGGAGATATAAGTGTAACGAGGTGACTATGATGGAGAAAAACTGTATCAAGATCTGTAGTAATCCATATAAAAAGCATATTTATTACTATTGGTATGAAGAAGATGGTTCTTGGAATGATATGGAAGAAATGGATGATTCTCCGTTAAATGACAAGCGCTTTATTTCTTTACCTATTTCCCATAATGCATATGATATGTTAAAAATCATTACTGAAAAGCTGTATAACCCGACAGTTGGGTTGAAACTAATTTTTGAGGGTACAGATGATGATTTTGCGGATCTTTCTTCTGTAAGAGAGTTATATTATTCAGAATATGACATAGACCTCGAGCGGGGCATTAAAATAATGAAACCGGCAAAAGAGGTTATGCCACAGATAGAAGATTCATATTCGAAACTAAAAAAATTCTTTGAGGAGTATCCAGACTCCAATACAGAAGCGGTTGTAAATAAGTATATGGATGCAGTTAAACCAGAGATTGCCCTTTGCGTTATGGGCTTGTATAGCTCTGGAAAGTCAGCATTTATAAATAGCCTTATTGGTCGCGAAATTCTTCCGAGCGACTCTGACCCAGCTACTGCAAAGATCTATAAGATTAGAGAAGCTGACAAGCATTTGATTGTTTTTCGGTTTCATGGAGAAGAGTTTCGAATTGAATTTGGTAAGAAAAAATGGAAAGCAAATAAGAATCCTAATAGCGATATAGTTAAGCTTATCTCTGAAACGATAGCTAAGCATTCCCCCGAGTCTGAAAATCAGTATTTATATTGGACCTTATATGCTTTGAATGAATTTGCAAAAAAAGAAGGAAGAGAACGACATGATGAATTGTTGACTTGTGCTGAAAAACACTTGTCAGGTGCAGAATTAAAAACGATTAAAAACGATGAAGAAAAGATAGAATGTCTTTTAAGAAAACATCGTATAAAAGATTTGCTCAGAAAAAAAGAATTAACGCCAAATAAGTTGGATGATGTTATTGAAGTATATGTTTCATTTCACTCATCTTATTTGCCGTTGGGAAAATTTAAATTCGTTATATATGACACTCCAGGATCTAATTCTGTAATGTTTCGAGAACATGCTGATATTTTGAAAGATTCTCTAGAACAGCAAACAAACGGTTTGCCGATATTTGTAACAAATCCAGATAGCATGGATGAGACTGATAACAATGATATTATGTCCATTATCAATGAGATGGGTGGGGCGTTAGATGTTTCCAACATGATGTTGGTTGTTAATAAGTCGGATGAAAAATCGGGAAGTACACTTAAGAAAAAGATTGAAAACAAAGATAATTTAGTTTTGACAAAATGGAAGGCGAGTCGCGTCTATTTTGTTTCATCAATAGTTGGATTAGGAGGAAAGAAGGACAATCCTGAAAGTGAAGATGAGTGGATTGACGAGGAATACTACGCAATCTTCAACCAAAAGATGACTAACTTTGAAGACCCCAATAGTAGATGGTATCTGAGGCTCTTTGAATACAATATTGTTCCTAAAGATGCACAAGAACGTATTAGCAAAAGAATCGAATCGATTGGAAAAAAGGAATTACTTCTTTGGAACAGTGGTATTCCCTGTGTTGAAGAAGAAATAGGTATATTTGCGCAAAAGTATGCTTTGTACAATAAATGTTCGCAAGCAGTTCAGTATTTAGTGGAGGCGGTTAAGCTTGTGGAAGAAGATGTATGTGAAGCGGAAACCAAGGCTGAAGGAATAAGAAAGAGCGTTAAAGGTAAACTTGACAAGAAGAAACAAGCACTTATAGAGAAACTGCAAAAAGAATGTGATAATAAGAAAATAGAATTCACAACCGGTTTTGTTAATAATGCTGAGAAAAAGAAGGTAGCTTCTAAGTATTTGGATGAAGAGAGAATCCGAAAAATAGTAAAAAAAGCGCTTAATTCAAGCCCAGGAAAAACAAATTTTGAAAAACTGAATCCGTTTAGTAAAGAAATTGAGAAGAATCTACAAAGTGATATGAAGGCCTATTCAGATGAGGCAAGTAAGATTACATGGGATTATTGGGAGAAGCGTGCAGGCGAATTAAGAGAAATCCTAATGAGGATCGTTGTTAATAGTGATGCATTAACGGATGAAGAAAAGGAGATACTGAAGAAAGTATTGCTGAAGGTTAAGAATGTATCAAGTGCACATAAAGCGCTTAACATAGAAAACACTACGGCAGTTGAAAAAAAAGGAAAGAAATTTTTATGGATATGGGATCTGACGAAAATTAATATAACAAAGTCTATAGACAAATATCGTAATTCGTTATATGTAGATATCTCGGAAAGCAACAAAAAGGTTATCGGTGAAAATGAAAAATCATTTAATGATTGGGTTAAACAATTGTTAAATGAGTTGGATTCAGTGGTTTCATCATTCAATCCGGAACTTGTGGAGTTGACAAAGGCGTTAAATGAACAAATTGGCATTATTGACGCTAAGCGAAAGCAACAAGAATATATAAATGAACAAATTGATACTATAGAATCGTTAATGGACTTTGAGGAGGTGTAATTATGACTGGATCAGAGGAACAAATGAGATTAGTGACTAAAATTTTGAAGGGTGAAATACGAACTCCGGAAGTTGAAAAGGAACTTGATAGGATTTCAAAACAATACGGAGATGATTGCTTTAATAGTTATGAGGTTCATAAGAAAGCAAAGCCGTGGAAAAAGGATTATCTTGATGAGTTAGAACTTCTCGGTACTTCTGGAGCATCATCCAAGGAGTATTACTTGCATCTCGCAGAGGTTAGTGATTATCTGCGGGATCGAAGTAGGTCGAACGGAAATAAAGTATTATTTGTTGTTATTGGTATAGTTGTTATTGCGTTGGTCGCAGTAATTATATGGAATATAAATAAATAAGTATGTTTTGCCTATGTTGTGTGCTGAATGACTAATATTCTAAGCAGATATGTACTGAGACTGCCGAAAGAACATTTGAGGTGAGAAAAATGGGAAAAGATAGAAAGATAAAACAGAAAATGAATGAACTTGATAGTAAAATTCAGGAGAAAGAAAAGAGTTATCTTGCCAATCGAAGTTCATTTGGTCAAGGGCAGAAGAATGCTATAGAAGCAGCTAAAAAACGGTATTTTATTGAAAAAGATTCTGAGATTAACACACAAAAAGCGTTGGGCGCTTTGGGTATCAAACTATATAATTCGTATTTGCCCTACATAAGAGATGTATATACTCCAGTATATGATATTCCAGAAACTTTTAGGGAAGCTGATAGGATTGTATATTTTGAGATTACACGTTGGGTGAATGACACTGAAGAGAAAAATATTGATAAACTGATAAACGTGTATCAAGTTCTTTCAGGGGAAACCTGTAGCATAGCACTAATATATGATAGGAAAATAGATCATTGTGTAGTTACTATGGCAATAGCAAATACAGGAAAACAAAGTCTATCAAACATTGCTAGGGATTATCGAGACAGAGTAATAAAAGCAATAAATGGTAATTTCCCTGGCGCGGAAATAAGGGAAAAAGAAGAAGGTGACGAAGGGTTTGGCTTTGGCATTCCTCAGTGTCTTCAGGATTTAGTGAAATATAAAGATGATGAAGATAAGGGAAGTGAAGTCGATAATTCTGAATCAGTTGCGATAGTATCAAATCTTGCCACGGATAAGTCAGAAGATTTTATTAGCCAAAGCATGGAAAAATTACTTGATGGTATAGTACCAAAAAGTGAGGATGAGGAGTATAGACTGATTCTTTTGGCATGCCCTACTGATGATGTTGATTCTCAAAAGATTACATTGTTTGACATGTATAACGCATTGTCGCCATATGCATCCTGGCAAGAATCTATTTCAATAAATGAGAATACTATCATCAGTGCAGGAAGCTCATTAGGAAAATGCATTGGAGTAAATGCTGAATTTCATGCGGGTACACCTTTTGTTGGTGGTGGCGTAGGAGTGAATTTTGGTGCTAACTTTGGAAAAACTGCAAACCAAAGTGAAATGGTAGGGAAGAATCAGGGTGAAACAAAAACCTGCACAAACTACGCAGTTAAGCATAGTTTAGAATTACTTGAAAATCAGATAAAGAGATTGGAAGAATGTTCTGCACTTGGAATGTGGAAGTTCGCAGCATATGCTGTGTCCAGAAGTGCGGTCATAGCTAAGAATGTTGCAACGATGTATTTGGCCTTGACACAGGGGGAAACATCGTATATTTCTCAAGCAGCAATTAATTACTGGAATGGCACCAAAGACAAAGACAAGACAGCTGTAATTTTAGAAACATTGAAGAGAATACAACATCCAGACTTCGTACTTGATACAAAAAAATGCGAAGAGAATGACGGCTTGTTAATGTTTCCGGAAGTAACAACTCTTTCTACGATTATTTCGGGAAAAGAGTTGGTTCGAGCACTTAATTTTCCAAGGAAGTCTGTTGCTGGCTTTCCAGTAATAGATAGTGTTGCTTTTGGTCGGGAAACGCAGAAGTTTTCAATTTTTGATGATAGTGGCAATACCATGGACGCGGTTCCGGATATAGATAGGAATGACGATGCCATAAGTATAGGTAGAATTGTTCATATGTATCGCGCTGAGAACCGAATAGTAAAATTGGATGTGAATAGTTTGGCTTCTCATGTGTTTATAACTGGATCAACAGGAACTGGAAAATCTAATTCTATATATCAGATAATTAAGGGATTAAGCGATTTAGGACGAAAATATCTTGTGATTGAGCCGGCAAAGGGCGAATATAAGATGGCATTTGGAAAGGATTGTAAGGTATATGGTACAAATCCAAAAATTTCCAGTGTACTTCGAATAAATCCTTTCTCGTTTCCTGTAGGAGATGGAGTAAAGAAGCCAATACATGTATTAGAACATATAGACCGTTTAACGGAAATCTTGAATGCATGTTGGCCAATGTATGCGGCTATGCCTGCAGTGCTTAAAGATGCAATCGAAAAAGCTTATGTAGATAAAGGGTGGAATCTGTATTCAAGTGATTGTGATCCTTTGAAGTTTCCTACTTTTGATGATTTGTTAGCCACTTTGCCAGAAGTGATGAAGAGTTCTCTTTATTCAGAAGATACGCAGAGCGATTATGCTGGAGCTCTGGTAACGAGAGTTAAAGCGTTAACTAATGGTATAAATGGTCTAGTTTTGTGCGCTGAAGAAGAACTGTCTGATGCTGAATTATTTGAAGAAAATGTGATTGTAGATATTAGTCGTGTAGGATCAACAGAGACCAAAGCATTGCTAATGGGAGTGTTGATAATGAAACTTCAGGAATACCACATGAGTTCATCTGGTATAAATGAAGATTTGCAGCATGTTACGATTCTTGAAGAGGCACATAATCTGTTAAGAAGGATATCTGTGGGACAAGGTCAAGAGAGTGTAAATCTTCAGGGCAAATCTGTTGAGATGCTGACAAATTCTATAGCCGAAATGCGTACCTATGGAGAAGGCTTTATTATTGCAGATCAAGCACCAGGATTGTTAGATGAAGCTGTAATAAGGAATACAAATACAAAGATAATATTACGATTACCTGATGCAGAAGATAGGAGACTGGTAGGCAAGGCTGCAGCTTTAGACGATGCCCAAATAGAAGAACTGGCAAGGCTTCCTAAGGGAGTTGCAGCGGTATATCAAAATGATTGGGTAGAGGCTGTGCTATGCAAATTTGAACGTTTTGAATGTGATTATGAATATGAACCTGAGAATATAGAAATGCCGAAACAGAGTAGGCCTACTAATGAATACTTTAAGGTGTTGTTCCGCGTTGTCGACAACAGAGAAATTAATTTAGAAAATGTAGATGATATCATTAATTGGATTGACAGGTTAGCACTGCCTTCTTCAACGAAATCAAAGCTTAGGAAAGTTTTGATGAATGAAGAGTTATCTGATAGTGAGATGAAAGCCGTGGCATACAATTTGTTTGATGGTAAACGTATGGCTAGATGCTTAATGGATAGCATAGATGCAGCTAAAGGAATAGAAGAGGCTGATGCAAAAATCAAAAAGCTTTATGATATAGATGATGATCTTGTGGTCGTGATTCGTCAACTAGTTCTCCAGTATATTGTAGAACATATGAAAACAGATTCTTTTTCAAATAGATATCTCGAATATACAGGAAGGAGGGGGATGTAAGTGGCGATAGAGTCAAACATCCATCGGAACAGAAATTTAGAAAGCATAAATACAGAAAAGCAGATAAAAAATGAAACGAAAGACCTGCCGGAGATTGATTATATAAGAGAAGATGTAAATGACTTACCCAAGGTTGAGGATGAAGGTGATGAAATTCAAAATCTTCCAGAGGTTGATGACGAAGAGGATGATGTTGAGAAACTTCCTGAGATTGACGATGATGGCGACGAGTCGGAAGATATGCCTGAAGCAGATGATGAGGGGGATGAAACTAAGAACTTACCCGATATAGACGAAGATACTCTGCCGGTGGAATCTTCGGAGGCTGATCAAGAAAAAGAGACGGATGAAGAGCGCGAATTAACAGAGGAAGAAAAGCTTGACAAGTTAAATAAATACTTAAATGGAGAGTTAAGCTTTGAGGATGTAAAAGAGATATTGGCCGAATACTATGCAAAAGCGGTAAATTCCAATAAACCATGGACATGGGATGAAAATGTACCAGGTGGTGATGCGCTTTCTGCAAAGCAAAAGAAGGAAATTCGAGAATATGCGAGAGAAAAAGGATGGGTACCGACAGTTCCTGTTCGAGAAGAAAATGGAAAAACGTACGCAGATTTCTCAGAATATGTGGCCTTTGAAACCGCGCTTGATAAAGATGATTGGAATAAGACGGATAGAGAGCAGTTTGATAAATGTAATCAAGCCCTAAAAAAGGCGATTAAAGAAAATCCTGATTTGGCAAAACAGTTTACTAAGGAGCAACTAGAACAGATTATGAATGGTGAAACTCCAGATGGATATACCTGGCATCATTCTGAAAAAGACGGAACGATGCAGCTAGTACCCTTCGGGGTTCATAATTCTACAAATCATCATGGAGGAAGAAGTGAGGGTGAGTGGGCTGATGCTCCACGTAATTGATTAAAGGAGAAAAGGCATGATATTTTGTGATTCAATTATAAAAGAAAATATAACAGAAGAATTAATGAAAAAAAGGGAGACTGTTTGGCGCAGAGAACTGCCAAAGTCTTTTAAAGCTTTTATCAAGAAAAATAATGGTGGTATACCTACAGAGAGAATCATTATAAAAGGTACCTTTTTTGTTGAGCGTTTCTTTGGAATGGTATCGAATGTATCAGAATCAAAAGACGGGGTTTATGATATTAATTATATCATTTCTAAGAATGATGTTTACATGGTTTTTGACGAAGATACAGTAGGGACAGACTTGATACCGTTTGCTCAGCTTAACCATGATGCTATGCTTTGCTTATGTTACAAAAATGATATACCGTCTGTTGTCATATGGAGTATGGATGGCTCATTGGAATTCAATCCTAATGTGGAAACGGTATTCGAATCATTTGATGCGTTTCTCGAGGCATATAAATGAGCAAATAGTACAAAAATAGTACCGTTTTAGTATTTTTTTTATTTTATCTGTGTTATATTTACAATGGACAAAGCGAACGGGAAAACAAAAAACACCCGAGCCGCCGAGTCCATTTTCTTTATCTCTTTTCGGAAAAGTGTTCCTGATGTCCTCTGTCTACCCGAGATACAAATGGCATTGCGGTCTTGAATTAATACGCTTTTTATATTACTTTTTAGTTAAGAAGCACCGCCGTCAGACAGGCTCCCGTTCATCTCCGGATGATCAGCTCCTATGTTGGTAAGGGCTTCTTTTTTTCTTAAACCCACAATTCCGAAAAGGGATTTTTCTTTTGCAAAAGAATAATGAGAGTGAAGAGCGTCTGCTCATGATCGTGAATGCGGTTGTGAGACAGGCGCTTTTTTCATGATCAGAATTCACAGCGGCAGGGAAGACGTTTTCGGCCAGCACACAAAGGAGACCACCGGAAGTATGCCTCAGGCTGGTCAAAGCCTGCATTCCGGATAAGACGCTTGAGGCTGTTTGATTTCCGGTTGGCATACTCGATATCTACAAGCATACCTAAACGGTCTTCAAAAGAAACATCCTTCATTTTAGGATCATCGCGTTGT
>NZ_JAILQF010000248.1 GCF_024699075.1 Butyrivibrio sp. | reverse complement strand
GGAAAGAGCATAACAGCGCCTGTTCCCTCTCCAAGAGCCAGATCCGCGCAGATAACAGGGGATAGTGACAGCTCATCAAGAATATCTTTCATCGCCGGCTCTTTGCCCAGATGGCTTGGAATCATATATTCAGACACCCCTGGAAAAAGATATTCGGAAACCATAGCTGCTGTAGCAGATATAAGGCCATCAATAACTATCGGCACTTTATATATAGCACCTCCAAGGAATATCCCGACCATTCCTGCTATATCATAGCCGCCAAATACAGATAAAGCTTTAAAGGCAAAAGATGCATATTTATCCTGCAGATTCTTGTTAAGATTTCTGATATCAATGGCTTTATTTAAAGCTCCTGTTTCTTTTAGTATATTAAGATCAGAATCATCTTTGTACTTATCTATCGCAGCATTAATTATATCTATCTTATGCTTTAAGCCCTCATCATCAAGGCCTGCGCCTCTTCCTGCTGTCTTATTGGCATCCTTATTTAAAAGCATAGCCAAAAGTGCGCTTGAAGTCGTGGTATTTCCAATACCCATTTCTCCTGTTGCAATTATCCTTGCGCCTTCTGATACTTCCTTTTTTACAAGAAGGCGTCCAACATCTATGGCATGCATAACTTCCATAGATGTCATCGCGGGCTCTTTCATAAAGTTCCTTGATCCCCGCCTTGTATAAGTTGAAGTATCATAAATTTCAGATATAACCCCATGAGGTGTCTTGCTGCATGCAATACCCATATCTACTGGTATTACATTAGCACTTGCGGCGTCTGCCATACGGCAAACACTTGAGGTTCCTTTAGAAAGGCTTATTGCTACTGCCTCTGTAACCTCCTGACCTGACTGACTTATTCCCTCTTCTACTATTCCGTTATCACTGCACAAAACCAGAACTTTTTTAGAAGACAGGTCAAGTCTTGGACTTCCGGTTATCCCAGCTATCTTCACAAGGATATCTTCAAATCTGCCAAGTCCATCAAGGGGCTTTGCTATAGCATCAAGATGCGCCTTTGCTGCATCCATGGCCTCTTTAGAAGGACAAGACATAAGACTATTCATTTTATTTAAAAAGTCAAAAAATTCTTTATCCATTATAAATTCGCAAATTCAGCCTCTTCTATAACTTTTGCAAACTCTTCAAGGCCTTCCTTATCTTCATTACTGAATCTTCCAATAGATGGACTGTCAATATCCATTACAGCAACAACTTTGCCGCCAACATGTATCGGAACTACAATTTCTGAATTTGATGCACTGTCACAGGCAATATGTCCCGGGAACTGATGAACATCTTCTACAAGCTGAGTTGTATCAGTAGCATATGCTGTTCCGCACACTCCCTTGCCTGACTGTATTCTGATGCAGGCAACATGTCCCTGGAAAGGTCCAAGAAGAAGACTTCCATTATCTACAAGATAAAATCCTGCCCAGTTAATATCTTCAAGTGTATCATTAAGAATAGCCGATGCATTAGACAGAACCGGCATATAGTTCTTCTCATCTTCCATAAGGCTCTTAAGCTGCGCTGCCATAAGTTTGTAATCTGTTGTCATAATATTTCTCCATTTCTGAGCAATTTAATACTTTAAGAATCGTGAATATAGATCTTATATCCCAGACCCCTTTTGCTAAAAAATATATCATGTTTTTCCCCATTAAAGAAGCTTCTGATCACTAATAATCCAATTAAATTTTAGTAAAGTATAAGTACTTCAGCTCCTTTCCTGTTTTTGGTGTAAAAAGCTACAAATTTGTGATAACATCAATATATAGTTCTTTAATATATTTTCTTTTATTCAAATATCTTTATTATGCATCCTTACAGGGGAGGATTTCAAAATGATCAAGGACAGTAAAATTCTCGTTGGCAAAACATCAAATGGCGAAGATATCTATCTTCTTCCCGAAAAAGCAAACCGTCATGGTCTTATTGCAGGTGCAACAGGAAGTGGTAAGACTGTATCTTTAAAGGTTCTTGCAGAAGCTTTTTCAGATCTTGGAGTACCTGTATTTCTTGCAGATGTAAAGGGAGATCTTGCAGGAATGATCAAGGAAGGCTCCGGCATGGAAGAAAGAGTATCAAAGCTTAATCTTTCCATGGACAATTTCAGTTATCAGAAATATCCTGCAGTATTTTGGGATATATATGGACAAAGCGGTATTCCTCTTAGAACAACCATATCAGAGATGGGACCACTTCTTCTGTCACGTGTTCTGGATCTTAATGATCTACAAAGTGATATTCTTACTATTGCATTTAAGATAGCTGATGATAATGATCTTCTTCTCATAGATACCAAAGATCTTAAGGCACTTCTTAACTATATTTCTGATAATAATAAAGAGCTTCAGGATGAATATGGCAAGATGTCTCCGCAGTCAATAGGCGCTATCCAGCGTGCTATCGTTGCTCTTGAAATGGCAGGAGGCGAGAAGTTCTTTGGTGAGACAGCTCTTAATATTCAGGACTTCTTTGCAGCAGGTCCTGATGGAAAGGGTATGATCAACATTCTCGATTCCAGAAGCCTTATGCAAAATGGAACCTTATATTCCATGTTCCTTTTATGGCTCTTATCAGAACTGTTTGAAAACCTTCCTGAAGTCGGAGATCTTGATAAGCCTAAATTCGTATTCTTCTTTGATGAAGCACATCTTCTCTTTGACGGAACATCAAAGGCACTCCTTGATAAGATCGAGCAGGTAGTTAAGCTTATCCGTTCAAAGGGCGTTGGTATATATTTTGTAACCCAGAATCCTCGCGACATTCCAGACGGAGTGCTGGCACAGCTTGGTAATAAGATAGAGCATGCTCTTCATGCTTACTCTCCTGCTGAACAGAAAGCAGTCAAAGCTGCTGCCCAGTCATTTAGAGAGAATCCTGAATTCTCAACTTATGATGCTATCATGCAGCTTGGAACAGGCGAAGCTGTAGTATCAATGCTCCAGGAAGACGGAACTCCTTCTATTGCAAATATAGTATCTATCCTGCCACCAAGAAGCGCACTTGGAAGCATCGATGATATGGAAAGAGACAAGGCAATAAAGGGTGCTATGCTCTACAGCAAATATGAAAAGGCTATAGATCCTGACTCTGCTTATGAGTTCCTTGAAAGAAAAGGACTTGAGGAACAGGCTGCCAAGGAAAAGGCCGCTGCAGAAGCTCTTGCTGCCAAGGAAAAAGAAAAGGCTGATGCTAAGGCTGCCAAAGAAAAAGAGAAAGCAGAAAAGGCCGCTGCTGCCCAGAAAAAGAGAGTTGCAAAATCTGTTGGTAATTCTGTTGCGGGAACAGTCGGACGTGAAGTTGGTAAATCTGTAGGAGGAACCTTCGGAAAGTTCGGAAAGACCCTTGGAGGAAATGTAGGTGCAAGCCTTGGAAGAGGCATACTTAGCACACTGTTCAAACTATAATAAGACACAAAAAAGCTGCCACACAGTAAACTGTGTAGCAGCTTTTTTATTTAATCTTTATCAGGTCCGGTCTTTATCAGGTCTGGTCTTTATCAGGTCCGGTTTTTGGACCGAAAGTTAAAATTATCGAAGATAATTTTAATCTTTAGTCTACCTCTGCTTCTTCTTTTACTTCATCTGTTTCATGATATTCCTGCTCTGTATTAACAGACCAGATCTTATCCTTATTCTTATCTCCGCTTACAATACACTTAACTGCTTCGAAAGAAGTAACCATAGAGTGGTCGATATTGTTGTATCTGTGCTGTCCGTTACGTCCAACGCAGTAAAGGTTATCAATTGACTTAAGATAATCAACAAGTGTGTCGATCTCATCATATGTATCGAAGTAAGCAGGATATGCCTTCTTAACCTTCTCCATATGATAGTCGAGAACTTCATCTGCACTGTCGATAAGTCCGATCTTGACCATTTCAGAAATACCGAGCTTTGCAAACTCATCTTCTGTCATAGACCAGTACTCATCGCCTTCATTAACGAAGTATTCAAGACCTACCCATACTGTATGCTCAAGATCCTTGATCATATATGGTGACCAGTTATTATAAATCTGGAAACGTCCAAGCTTAACTTTACGATCCTGTACATATACCCAGCAGTCAGGAACTATATTCTGAATAGTCTTGATATCTGTAAGATTCTTGATCTTAAGCTTTGGTACAAGTACTCCAAGAGTCATATAATCACGATAAGGAAGTCCCTTGGCGATTCTTGCCTCGTTTTCGGGAACATCATTCATTCCGCCAACAAGGTCTCTAAGAGGCATTGATGATATAAAGTAATCACCATTAACCTCATGCTCAGAACCGTCTTTAGTATCAACATAAGTAAGGGATGTAAGAACTCCTTCCTCATTCTTATGAACTTTTATGACTTTAGCATCTTTAATGATCTTACCGCCAAGCTTTTCAACTTCATCTGCAGTAACATCCCAGAGCTGTCCGGGACCAAGCTTAGGATATTTGAACTCTTCAATAAGTGAAGTATTGACCTTACGGTTCTTAACTTTAAACAGACGTCCAAAGTAGTCTTTGATTATTCCAAAGATAGAAAGGCCTTTAGTACGCTGCTTGCCCCAGGAAGCATCTATTTCTGATGGATGTCTTCCCCAGAGGTTCTCTGTATAATACTCAAAGAACATGCTGTAAAGCTTACGTCCAAAGGAATTGACATAAAGATTCTCAAGATTATCTTCAGGAAGCTTATGAAATACTGATCCAAGATATGAAAATCCAACCTTAAGAGTTGTCAAAAGTCCGAAATTCTTAAAGGTCTCAGGCTTTAAGGAAATCGGATAATCATAAAACTTATCATCAAAAAGAATACGTGAAACTCTGTGACGTGTGAGCATTACACGGTCTTCTTTTTCAGGATCAGGACCGCCCTCATGTACAGGCATATCCCTTTGAAGGACTATATCATCATATGACTTATGTCCCTGCATAGGAAGCATCTGGTCCCACCAGGCATTAACTTCCGGTATCTTGGAGAAGAAGCGGTGTCCGCCCATATCCATTCGGTTACCCTTATAATTAACTGTCTTGGATATACCGCCGAACTGCTCAGTTTCCTCAAATACAACTACTTCTATTGTCTTATCTTGCTTTAATAATTCATAGGCTGCGGTAAGACCTGCCGGTCCCGCACCTATTACAAGTGCTTTTTTACTCATGGATCGCTCCTTAAATTTATTCCTAACCACAAGATTATAACAGACTTGCCATAATTTGAAAACGTAATTATGTCATATCTGATAACTTCCGGTAAATTTTAGTTTTCCATGAGTACTAATTTACTCTTTATTTCTTATATTTCTGCGGTAATCAGCAGGGCTCATCCCTTCAAGAGCTCTGAACTTCCTGCTAAAATAGTCAACATCGCTAAAACCTACTCTGTCAGCAATGTCATAGATTTTAATATCTTCGCTTTCTAGGAGTTTTTTGGCTTCATCAATTCTCTTTTGATTCAGATATGTATTAAAATTTACGCCAACCTCTTTACTGAATACCTTGCCAAAATATACATTGTTATAGCCAAATAAAGGCGCAACTTCTTCGAGTGTAAGATTCCTGAAATAGTTGTGATCAACATAGGACTGGACATCCTGCATGGTAGACTTGGCTCCCTGCCTGTTACGCACCTTTTGTACTATTTTATGAGCTATTTCCTGTATATAATCAAAAATCTCATACAGATAAAATCTCGTTTCCAGAAAGTCTATTATCTCAGAATTTTCTGAAAAAATATCTCTCGAATCAGGATAAGTTCTGGATATCTGAGATTTGATCTGCAGTATCATATCTGTAAGATAGATCCTTATTGCAGTTGAATTCTCACTCGAAGAGCAGATCAGCAGCTTAAGATCGTTAAGTGTTTCAAGAACCCTGTCAATTGAGCCAGCCTGCATGAATCCTATAGTCTTTTGAGTATAATCTCTTAGCATATCTCTGGTTATTGTGGCATT
Source organism: Butyrivibrio sp. (assembly GCF_024699075.1). The sequence goes on along the minus strand of NZ_JAILQF010000248.1, from coordinate 13,289 downwards.
TGAGCTGCTTAGCTCCTTAAGAGCTTCATAGCCCATCTTGTGGACACCCATATCACAAAAGAATCTTCTGTCACAAAGCTTCTGCGCTTCTTCGTATGATATCCTGATGTCTTCAGGCTTATCTACAGTTCTTCCATATGTCAGAAAAATAGCATCAAGAGGTGAGTCTTCCTGTATAAGCTTTCTGTCGAAGTGCTCAAGAAACTTGGCAAACTTGGATAATACTATCTTGCCCTTTAAGAGTATTACAGCTCTTTCATTCATGATACAGGCTTCATAATCATCCTCTTCTATAAAAGCTGATAAGAGCTCAGGGAGTTTGTATTCAGGCCTCTTTCTGTCTGTGTGATATGTTTCATATACTACGACCTGATACTTATCATATAAAAGCTTCATCTCGCTAAGAGCATCTTCACCTACGCTAAGTTCATCAGACCTTAAGAGCTCCTGTATCACAGCATCTCTTGCCTTGGTCCTTATAGTCTGAAGCTCACCTTTTTTCTCTTTTTCCAGAAGCATATCCTTACTGATATCTTCAAGTGTATCTTGAAGTTCATCTTCATCTACAGGTTTTGTAAGATAATTGGTAACTCCGTATTTAATGGCAGACTGGGCATATTTAAAATCAGAGTATCCGCTAAGGATTATGAACCTGCCCTTATATCCTGCTTCTCTGGACTTTCTTATTACATCGATTCCCTGCAGCCTTGGCATGTTAAGATCCATAACAACAACTTCAGGTGCCTTAGTAGTAATAATATCAAGAGCTTCTTCTCCGTTACCTGCTTCATAATCAACGCTATAACCAAGCTCTTCCCAATCCATTATGCATTTTAGTCCTGCCCTGATGTTCTCCTCATCATCAGCTATCATTACACTAATCTTAGAATCCCTCATATGACTCACTTTCTGTTTATGGATTTTATATTACTCGCCAAGAATCTCTTTTTTGATCTCGCCTTCTGCCATGGCATTTTGCAGATCAAACTCATATACATCTGCATAGCCAAGACCCTCGCATTTACTCTTCATCTCATTCCAGATATTCTCAAACTCTTCTTCACTGCTTGCATATATCATGTCCCAGGACTTTGAAACAATAATACGCTTTACCGCTTCTCTTATCTCTTTGATCTCAGCGCTTTCTTCGCTTTCATTATATTCACATCCCGGAGAAACTATAAGCTTATTGTTCTTTACAAGATAATCCATTGTATTATCAGCATCCATGGCTTCGCTCCACGTAGTCTGCAAAACTGTGGCTGTTCTATTCATCTCGCTTTCCCACATCTCATAAGAATATGGGAATCCATTATCTGCAAGCTCAGTAAGAGAAACTGCTGTATAGTTAAGCCTTGATATACCATCTCTGTAAGTATTACCACTACTATCTCCGGGAATAACGGCACTGCTTTGATTATAAAAGACATCTATGCCATAATCCGTAAGTACCGGTTTACCATCTACCATCTTCCAGGTAATGCCTTCAGGGCCAGCACTTCCGCCATTTTCTGCAGCCTGGTTTTCATATACGCCTTCATCTGAATACAGATAATCTACAAAATCTACCATTCTCTCAGGATCTTTAACATCTGCGCCTACGCACATGACTATGTCGTATACTCCGTCTCTTGAACAGCCATGCTCATATATCTGCATGTCACTTATATCTGCCATCATGAAGCCTTTACCTTGTTGCATATGCTCCTCTGTATTATAAGCAGACATGCCAAGAAATCTCCAGGGGCTAAAAAGAACTGCTCCGTCCTGATATTTACTAAAGACTTCACTATATGACTGATTCCTTGAATCAGGATCCACAAGCCCCATCTGGTTAGCCTCAAAATAGAATTTTAGTGACCTGTAATAAAGAGAGTCATCATCAAGTATTGACTGATAATCGCTTCCATCGGCTTTGGCAAGTACGAATCCGCTTTCATCATAGCCATAAAAGCAGCATGGTTGCTTGGCCCAGGTCATCATGTTATTATCCCAGTCATCAAAAAATGAAAAGGCATATACAGGATTACCCGTATCACTTAAAGGACTTGCCTGTTGCATCTTATAAAGAACATCAAGCAGATCTTCCAATGTTCCTATCTCCGGGCTTCCTATTTCTGTATAAATATCCCATCTTATGTATGGAGCATATGTTGAATCAATTATATCTGAGGGTGTATCAGAAGGTAATGTCGATATATTTGAAGGAATAGCATATATTCCGTCAAGGCCACTATTTAATTTATAAATAGCATCAGAATATTTCATGATATCCTTATCTTTAATATAAGGAGTCATATCTAGTAAAAGACCTGAATCCACCAGATCCTTAAGCGCATTGTTCCTAGCGGATATCATGACTATATCCCCAAGATATCCGGATGCAGCACGAACATCTTTTAAGACCGCGCCATTATAGTTGTTATTAACAGAGATAATATTAAGATTCATGTTGAATCTCTCTTTGACCCTGTCTGCAAACCATCCAGACTGAATGCCCTGCGTATTAGCTTCGCTCGCAAATACATCTATGGTAAGTTCTTCTTCATATTTGTTATTACCGCATGCTGACACAAAAAGAGCTGATGCCAATACTACGGCAGGGAAAAAAGTTTTCTTCATCTTTAACCTCAATATTAGTGCAAATAAAATACCGGGCTTTGAAAATGGAGCATTTTCAAAAAATCCTTCCGTCTCACTATAAACGAGAAATTAAGTTTTGAAAATGGTTCATTTCCAAATAAATTACATGTAGGAAATCCCACATAATAAACATCTGGTTCTCACTTTTTAAATTATGTGGGCATAACAGGGATAATTCCTGCTATGCCCACTATTTTTAATAAACTCTTTTTACTACTTTTTTATCTGAATAAATTAGTTAGCTGCAAGAGCCTCTTCTTCAGCTGCACGACGAAGCTGTGCTTCATTTTCCTGGAACTCTACGCACTGATCATAGCCGTAATCTGCTGCCTGCTGAACCATTTCAGCAACGATAGCTTCGAACTCTTCATCAGACTCTGCATAGATTGCCTTCCAAGAATAATCCTTGATGCATGTAGCAACCTGATCCCATACAACCTGAAGTTCATCTGAGTGTGTACCAGCTGAATATGTTGTACCAGGTGAAAGAACATAATCTGTGCTCTTGATATATTCATCAGGTGTCTGTGCTCCGGACCAGTCGATCCAAGCCTGCTCAATATCAGAAGCATCAATTGCCTTGTAGCTCTCCCAGTTCTTGTAGTTGTATGTCTCACCAAGAGCTGAATCAGGGTTAAGTGAATCAAGAGCCCATGTTGTGTTGTTCATCTTGAATGAACCATCATCAAATGTTCCGCTGTAGTCACCTGTAAGTGATGTTGTAGAATCTGTCTTGCATGCGATACCAAGATCTGTAAGGTATGTGCCGCCTTCTTCGTTGTAATCCCAGCATACGCCCTGAGGACCATACTCTGCTGTAAGTCTTCCTTCAGGAGTTGAAAGCCAGTTGATGATTGCCATGCAAAGTTCAGGATACTCTGTGTTAGCACCGATTGACCAGATTCTGTTTGAACCATATACGTTCTGACCATAGATGATAGGTGCTGCTTCAGAAGGCTTTACAGGATACATCATCTTGCCTTCGCTGATGTGTGAATCAGAATTGTAAATAGCTGATCCAAGGAAATTGAATACGTTAAAGAATGCTGTACCATTCTGGTAGTCTTCAGCCATTCCGTCATATCCCTGTGTCTGTGAGTCAGGATCAAGAAGTCCTCTCTGATACAGGTCATTATAGAACTTAAGAGCTGTAAGGTAAGGACCATTTTCTTCAAGTGCAGGGTGATACTCACCTGTTGAAGGATCATAAAGTCCGACACCGAATTCATCATAGCCATAGTAAGCTGATGCTGTTGACTTTACGAACATAACCATGTCACCATCCCAGTCATTGAACAGTGAAACACCATATGTCTTGTTGCCATTATCATCTGTAGGACAAGCTTCCTGCATCTGTGCAAGTACTTCTACAAGTGAATCAAGGTCTGTGATCTCAGGAGATCCGATCTGCTGATAGAGGTCAAATCTAAGATCCCATTCATACATAACTGACTGTGTATCTTCTGCAGAATAAGCTACATCATGACCAAAGCCATAGATCTTGCCATCAGCGTTGATTCCACGGTTCTTCTCAAGAGCCTTTTCCATGTTTGCTGCAATGTATGGGCCATAATCAGCAAGAATGTCATCCTCTTCCCAATCAAAGAGCATTCCCTTATCTACAGCCTGTACATAATCATCACCATCTGCTCCCCAGATTACAAGGTCACCAAGATTTCCTGATTCCATACGTGTGTCATAAACGCCATCTGATTCAGGGATAATGTTAAGCTTAACATTGAACTTATCAAGCATAACCTGAGCAAACCATCCGATCTGCTCTCCAGAGTAGTTAGCAAGCTGATCATAAACGTCAAGTGTGATTGTCTCTTCAGGTATGATGTCAGACAGATCTCCCTCAAGCTGATCTGATGCTGCCTCATCGCCTGTAGACTCGCCAGCTTCGCTGCCAGCCTCATTAGCTGTAGCATCTCCCTGTGTTGAAGCTCCTTCTTCAGGTGTAGTACTAGCACCTGAACAAGCAGTTGCTGTAACAACCATTGAAGCAGTTGTTAGAAGTGCAAGTAATCTCTTATACTTCATTCTTTTTCACCCTCCTGTGGTAAATTATATTGTTTACATGTGCAAGCATCACTATATACCTGCAATGCTGGTACCTTAGTAATCAACCCTTTACTGCGCCCATCATGATACCTTTTTCAAAATATCTCTGCATGAATGGGTATACGCATAATATAGGTATGATAGTAACCATGGAAATAGTATATTTTATAACCTTACCGTTAAGTGCTGACTCAAGTACTGTCTGGCTGATTCCTGATGTACTTCCTGATGACATGAGTGCTGCAAGGTTAGATGTTGTATTAAGGTAGATATAAAGTCTGTGCTGCAGTGTATAGAGCTTTGGAGCTGACTGCATGAGAATAAGTGAATCCTGGAAAGAGTTCCACTGTCCTACTGCTCCAAATACTGCAATTGTAGCAAGGATCGGTTTTGAGAGAGGCCAGATTATTGATGTGAATATCTTCATCTTGGAAGCTCCGTCAAGCTGGGCACTTTCTTCAAGTTCAGCCGGTATTGATGATTCAATATAGGTTTTAACAAGGATTATATTGTAAGGAGCAACTATTCCCGGAATGATATATGCTGCAAAGCTGTTAGTAAGTCCAAGCATTGACATATTTAAATACCAGGGAATAATACCTGCGTTAAAATACATTGTTATTACTATGAATCTGTACCAGATACTTCTTCCCCACATTTCTTTTTGTGTTACAAGATATCCGACAAATCCTGAAGCTGCAACCATAAGAACTGTACCTATTACTGTTCTTGCAACTGTAACTGATGTTGATAAGAACAGATCATTAACTGCCATAAGTCTTATGTAGTTACCAAACTGTATTCCTCTTGGGAAGAAGTTTACAAGTCCTTTTCTAACCATCTCATTATCTGAGATTGTATTGATGAAAAGATAGTAAAACGGGAATATACATACAAATGTAAATAAACCAAAGACCAGATAATTTATGATGTCAAAAATAATATCGCCAACAGTTCTCTTACCCGGCTTTTTGTGCTTTTTATAATAGAGCTTTTCAGCTTTTTCATCAGCTTTTTCCTGTGCTGTTTTTGCCATGATCGCTTTCTCCTTATCTTTAATAGAACATCTCTATGACTTTGCTTTTAGACGATTGTTTCGCCTCTTACAAGTTTGGATACATTATTAGCTGTAAACAAAAGTATTACTGATACTACAGACTTAAGCATACCGACCGCTGTTGAGAACGGAATCGCTCCGTTTACAATACCCATTTTGTAAACATATAAGTCAAGAACCATGATGTCTGTTGTGTTAGTTGAATTCTCAAATACGAGGTACTGATCCATACCATTTGAAAGAATTCCTGCAATTGACATAAGAAGGAGTACGTAGAATGTAGGCATAAGTCCGGGAACTGTTACATGCCACATTCTCTGGAATCTGTTAGCTCCGTCAACTGTTGCTGCTTCGTAAAGCTGCTGATCTATACCGGATATACCTGCGATATAGATGATAGCGCTCCATCCAAGGCCTTTCCATAAGCCCCATAAGAGCATCTTGAGCCATACATTATCTCCGCTCATAAGGAAGTTCTTGCCCTGATCCCAGATACCAAGATTCATCATAAGTGAACTGATGAAACCGTCTGTTGAGAATATTGAAAATGCTATAGCAAAAACCAAAACCCAGCTTATGAAGTTAGGAATTGTTGTAAATGTCTGTACAAATCTTCTGAATCTTGAATTCTTGATCTCAGAAAGGAAGATAGCAAATACCATAGGCATCCAGCTTGTGAAGATACCAAGGAAGCTCATTCCAAGAGTATTCTTCATAACCCTGATCATATCTGATCTTGTTGCTGCATTTCTTACAAGCTGTGTAAACCACTTAAATCCAACGAAATTCTCCATTGAAAGAGTATCACCTGACTTGTAATCAAAGAATGCATATCTCCATCCGAACAAAGGAAGATAACTAAATACGAATGTCAAAAGAATAAATGGCATCATCATAAGGAAAAGTCTGTACTTGGTATCCATATGGAATTTCTTTTCCCCAGGCTGTTTGAAGACTACTATAAGTTCGTATATGGAAACTACGAGCATTACTATAAGTATAGCCATAAGACCATAATAGAAAGGCGGGAATGTAGGATTGATCTTCTCAGGCTTACTTGTAAGCGAAACCTGTGTATATGCAATGTAAATTCCCTGAAGTGCTGCAATTGAAACAATACTGCCACATGTGCTTATGATATTACCAAGGCGTTTGCACTTGTTGTTACCAATTGAAAGGCAAGCTCCTATTGCACATGCAAATATACCGATACAAACAAATAAACTTGATATATTATCAAGTCTCATTGTGCTTTCAAGGATCCATTCCTTTCTGAAAGCACGGCCGAAATTATCAACTAAAGTTCCATAGGAAAATCCGGCTGTAAGAAGTGAAATACTTCGATTGATCATTCCGCTTATCCTTGCAGGATTAACTGCAGGTAAGAAAATCAGAACAAATAATAGTATCGCCATTACACGATACACGTAATAGAGTTTTTCAGATATTTTTATGTTTTTCACTTTTCTCCTCCCGACATAAAAAAGGTACCGAACCAGTTAATAAAAGTTTAACTTTTTCTAACCAAGTTCAGTACCTAAACTATTTAACAAAAAGTACGGTAATTTTTAAACATCCGTTTATTTTTGTCGGATTATTACGGGAACATATAAACTTATCACTGTTCCTGCGCCTTTGGTGGAATCTATAGTCATTCCGTAGGGCTCTCCATACTTTAATTTTATTCTGTTATATACATTTGCTATACCTATGCTGCGTCCATCTTCTGAAGGTGTTTTGATACTTGTTTTAAGTTCTTCAAGCCTTTCCGGCGTCATTCCTTCTCCGTTATCAGTTACCGTAATTTTTAAAGCTTCGATATCATCTTTTAACCTGACTTTATTAATATCTACTATTACGATACCTTTACCTTCTTTTTCCCTGACTCCATGCTGGATTGCATTCTCAACAATGGGTTGTATTATAAGCGGAAGTGTCGTAACTTCCTTTGGATCTATCGAATCATCTATATTTATTTCATAGTTGATCTTATCTCCAAATCTCATTTGCTGGATAGAAAGATAATTCTCTACATGATCTATGGAGCCTGCAAGTGTAACTTCTTCGGAATTACCTTTATCAAGAACAAATCGCAGCATCTTGCCAAGAGTTTTTATGGCTTTGGCAACTTCCTTATCTCCTTTGGTAACCGCCTTCATCCTTATAGTTTCAAGCGTATTATAAAGAAAATGCGGATTGATCTGACTTGTAAGCATTTTAAGTTCCATCTCACTTTGCTTGTTCAAAAGCTCTTTTTTATCAAGCTGTGCTTCGTACATCATTGCATTCTTCTGCTTGATCTCATGTGCTGTGACAACAAGATCAGAAAAGGCCTCCGAGATCTCATCTTCACCGTTTAGTGAAGGGGGAATATCATACTCTCCGTTTGATACCTTATGCATTGAGCTCCTAAGCGTTCTGACCCTTCCTGAAAAGTATTTTGAAAAAAGTCTTAGTATTTCAAAAGGAACCACAAGAGCTACGATAAATATGACAATGACAAAAAACAGAATAAAGACAAACCTGTTTATTGAATTATAGTCAACAGTTGTTATATAAAAAATCGAATCCGCTCTGTAAGCAGAAAGCGTATTGGTATTAAGAATAGACAGCTTTCCATTAAAAATCTTAGTGCCCTGATAGGTGTAGTGTTTATCACTATACTCAATAGGGATAATATCATTTAAATACCTGCCATAGTTTGTGTTATCTGAGCTAAAAGATACTGAGCCTTCATTAACAGTAACAGCCACATCATACTGCTGTTCTCTAAGCCTTGTCTTAAAATAGTTATCACTAAGCCTCATTACAAGCACTGCATGATAATCAGAGTCAACAAGAGGAATCTGCCTTACAAGACATATATTATAATAAACTATTCCATTTTCATCTTCTCTTGAAAGTCCCCTCCAAAAGGCTGCCTTTTGGCCTTTGGCTGTCTGATACCATTCAGTATTTTGAATATCTGAAGTAGCCGTATAGAATTCCTTATAATCCTGCAAATAAGGATTGTCTGAGTAGATCTCTACACTTTCTATAGCAGTATATTCATAGTTAAAGCTTTCTATAATGTCAATCTGATCTATGATATCCTTCTCTTCTTCAATATCCTGATATTCCTTGGACAGAGTTGTCCAGATTGAATCACTATATGCAAACTTTTCTGATATGTTAAAAGCCTGGGTAGTTATTTCGAAAAGGGTAGTAGATACCCTCTGTCCATAAGATTCAAGGAGATTCCTGTTATATCCCATGAACATTGAAAACGTACTGACAAGCAGGATGCTACCGATTATCACGATCGGTAACAGTCCTGCTATCACATACATATATAATAATTGTCTTTGAATATTTCCCTTATTAAACCATTTCATAATAGCTTTCGCACCCATCGATCTCACCATTACTTAAAGTAATGGATTTATGGCTAAGCAGTTGTAAACGCTATATCAAAGCATACCATAATCCGGTGCCAAAGTCTTGAATTATTATAGATTTGTAAAGCTGCTTCGAACATTCCTTATATTAATTGTTCTGTCAAAAGGCGTATAGTCAGTAAAATAGATTGTTGATGCTCCGGCAGTCTTTAACTCACTGTCTTCCTTGCCTTCCATAAAGTGGTGCGCGCCAAATCCAGGGCCTACTGTTATTGCATCTGCCTCATTTGAAACTCTTGTAATGCCATCTTTAATGGTAATGGTTTCTGTTCCATTAAGCGTAGTAGCCATATGTTCATTTTCAAGGAAGTCTCCACCTGTAAATGCAAGCTCAACTCTCCATGGACCACCCTTCACGGCATCCGATGATGTCACTACTCTTACATCAATTCCGTCACCGGTTTTTGCATCACTTATATATACATCTATATCAAGATCAGGCCCTGACAATTTATCCCTCTTTGAATTGTCCATATCCCACCAGTTACTTGTAGAAGGTCTCTTATCATCGGTCCATGGCAGATAGTACCATCCCTTCATTGTCTGATGAAGATGAAATACACCATTCTCCTCTTTCATATCCTCACTGATAAAGGCCCTATGCTCACAAAATGATCCGGCAACCTTCATTGCAAGCTGCATAGTTCCTACATGGAAATAGAGAAAATTGGACTTTTGTCCCATTACTGTATATGTATAGTATTTATTTTTTACTCTTGCTATATTTGAATCCTTATAGAAAACTCTGTAATCGGGATTAATATAGCTTCCTTCAAACTCTGTGTTACGCCATTTAGGGTACTTGAGAAAATAAATAAGAACATCCGGAGCTTCAAGATCTCTGTCTCTTACTATATCCATAATGGTATTACACATCTGGTAGAAGACCTTGTTATCTCTCTTTATAGCCATAAGCATGTATTCAGTATAATAAGCAATAGGATAAACAATACGGTCCTTGTCAAAACGTGTTGAGTTCGCTGTAAAGATGCTTCCGTTAGGCTCCCAGTAATTGAGCATCATCAAAAGATTACGGCATACATTATCTTCGTATGAATCATCTCCTGTAGCTTCTGCAAGCATTATCATTGCATCGTTATTAACAGAATTATAATTACCGGCAGACTTCTCTGAATATTCACCATCTTCGTTACAATCGATACCCTCAGCAAGATATCTGTCAGCGCTTTTATACATCATGTCATCATCAAATAATTTGCCGCAAAGCTTTAACATTCCGGCAATAGCCCATCTGTGATTTGGTGTATGAAAGCCTCCTGTCATGATACCTTTTGCACCATGATAGATGATATCGCCAAGTTCTTTATATATAATTTCTTCTTCACCGCTTCTCTGAGTCTGAGCATCAAGAACCTGATAAGGAGGAACTATAGCAACAAGGCAAAATGCTGTATCAGGAGCCGAATTAAAATTGCAGCTTACATAATCAAACATTCCGTTTTCATGCTGAACGCTCTTAACATATTTAATTCCTGCTATTATACGATCAAAAACATTTTTATTGTGATAGTATATACTGTCTTTACACAGGTAACATGCAATTATTGTCTCAAGCCTGTAAAGAGTAACCTTAGCTTCACTTACGCCTCGTCTGTCAATAAAGGCTCCGTAATAAGGACTGCCTGTATCAAGGATCTGCTCCTGAATATAATATACAAGCCTTTTGTCTGAATCCTTTAAAATTCTTCTATAATGATCTTCCATAGCTACCTCTCATTTAAAAAAATATTCTGCCACCTTTGCTGCTTCTATCAGAAACAGCATAGCCATCGCCTGTCCATAGGGCATAGGCTTTATCGGTATCTGTTTATAAAAGTCCTTGGAATCTCTACCCATAGGTGTTCCGTAAGATACGTCTTCTACGACTCCGTCATCTCCTATTCTGTCCATTACTGCAGAAAGTGCTTTAAGGGCGCATTCCTTGTATTTATCAGGAAGTATTCCAAGTCTTATACTCTTAAGAATACCATATCCAAAGCCGCATGTTGCACTTGTTTCAAGATATGAATCCTCATCATCAATAAGTGTATGCCACATGCCTGACGGATCCTGATATCTGACAAGAGCATCAACCTGACTCATAAGTGAACTTTTAAGATATCTTGCTGTATGCTCAGGCATATCTTTTACTATTTCAAATATTTCAGGGATAGAAGCTGTAAGCCAGCTGTTTCCGCGTCCCCACAAACCTTCAGCAAAATTATTCCTTCCATTAAAGGTCCATCCATGGAAAAAGAGGCCGGTCTTTTTATCTGTAAGATATTTGATATGTACAAGATACTGGTATAGTGACTCTTGTATATAATCATCACGTCCTTCTATTCTTCCCATATTTGCAAGGAACAAAACTGCCATATAGAGGGTATCATCCCAGAGCTCTCCGTTATTAAGTGAATCGCTTGTCCTGTGGATCATGCCGTTTTCTTCACTTCTTGGATACTGCTCCATTACGCACCGTGCCCACTCACGACATACATCCATCTTGGTCTTGTCATGCTCATTCTCTGCCAAAAAAGACAGAGCAAGCATAGGTGCTGTTGTATTTATATTCTTGGATGGAAGACCTGTCTCAAAGGATCTTTCATAATACTTATCAAGGATCTTTTTATAGCTCTCATCACCTGTTTCTGAATAGAGCATCCACATTCCATATAGTCCTACTCCCTGAGTCCATTCCCAGTGCTGATATTTTCTGATATCATCACCTGCCAGATTTTTGTCTTTCATTCCATCCATGAACTTATCATCATCTTCATATAATATATTTTGAAATGACTGTGAGAGAATCTGCAGAGTCTTTTCAATCTGAGCTTTTGTTATCATATCTGCCATCTCCGCCTCCATAATTTTTTCGTATTTAATAATCTTGATCACACTGTTTAAATTTAGTGATCATGCTGTCATTACTTTAATGATTGTTTTATCATTACTTTAATAATTGTTTTATCATTACTTTGTCATTACTTTAATAATCGTGCTGCCATTACTCTTTAAACTTTTCATTTATAACTCATTTTCAAGCTTGTTTATCAGTTCTATGAGCTCGTCAGGATGACTTATCCTGTAATCCGGTTTCCAGCTTTCTTCTTCAAATTCATGAAAATATCTTGGAGACCAGTCAAGCCATATGGAAGTAATTCCAAAATCATTGGCACCGCCAATATCTTTTCTAAGGTTATTGCCTATCATGACAATCCGGTTCTTGTCATTATCAGTAAGACCAAGTTTTTGCATTGCTGTTTCGAACATAATCCTTGCAGGTTTCTGCATTCCAACTTTTTCAGAAACAATCCAGGCATCAAAACAGTAACCAAGACCATTTTCCCTGTAGACATTCTGGAAAGATTCCCACTCACCATCAGCTACAAGTGCTATGGTATACCCGTCATCGTGTAGTTTTTTGAGAACTTCTCCTGCGTTTTCTATAAAATCCGCTCTTTGTACTATCTGCGGATTTTCTTCGCCATATATCTGCGTTGACTCATCGATAATAGTGTCTCCGCTGTCTGTAAAAATGATCAGTTTCTTCTTGTTCATAATTGTCTTATGTTTTCCTTCATAACTTAGTTTTTTTGCGTAAAAGGCCCGAAACCCTTATTATCGGATTCCGGGCTCTTAATAAATTACTATTTGTTTTTTCAGTTATGCTTTAGATCCTGTAATCTACTTATCAGTTAACTGAATCGTAGTAAGCTCCTCTTGCTTCAATGATCTCTGCAAGACCTGAGTTATTAAGTTCTGCCATACCATTTGTATATGTTGTTTCGAAATCGGAAGCAACTATGCACTGATATACGAACTGTACCATCTTGTTCTCAACGTCTGTACCATAGGTCTGCTCTGCTTCTGAAAGGTTTGCATATGTAGGGAATCTGAATTTTCCTGTCTGGCATACTTCATAATAGCTCTTGTACCAGTCTTCTGTAGCCCATGCAGATGCCTGTGTTTCAACGTTTGTAGCTGCAAGTACATCGTAATCGTTAACCCAGTCAAAGTTAAGATTCATAATGCAAAGGTCATCACATGTTCCGGGATATCCTTTTTCATTCTTCTCATCTTCAGAAGGC
>NZ_JAILQF010000237.1 GCF_024699075.1 Butyrivibrio sp. | reverse complement strand
CACATTCCTTTTTAATGGAACTATTGCTGAGAATATCGGCTATGCAGTTCCTGATGCAGACATGGATGAGATCATAGAAGCGGCTAAGGCTGCCAATATTCATAAGGATATCATGAATATGCCTGATGGCTATGATACGCTGGTCGGCGAAAGAGGTCTTAGGCTTTCAGGCGGCCAGAAGCAAAGGGTGGCTATTTCAAGAGCTATACTTCGCAAGTCCCCTATAATAGTACTTGATGAAGCTACAGCATCTGTCGATGTTGAGACGGAGAAACAGATTCAGGAAGCGATTAACAACATTACAGGTAAGCGTACAATCGTTGCAATTGCGCACAGGCTGTCAACTATTCGCAACGCAGATCTTATCCTTGTCATTGAAAACGGTCATATAGCAGAAAGAGGAACTCACGAAGAACTCGTGGCACTTGGAGGAATATATGCACGTATGAGCCAGATACAGGGATAAATTATTAGTGAAGATGGAGGAGTAGATGTCTACAATTGATATAGATGGGCTTTTCTATCCAGGTGAAGTCATTTACAACAATTTTCATATATCATCAACTAAAACTATGGAAGAACAGTGGGATAATCTTCATGAAGACCTGATTCAGGTGGAATATGAGGGCGGTCTGATACTGGACATTGGCTGGTACCCTGAATGTGATCCTACAGGAAGGTTTATAATCAACCTAATAAAGGACTATAATTGGGAGAATCCCTTAAAAAAGATAGAAACAAAAAATATCTGCGAGATGTACAGCGGTATAAATACGATAATGGATGAATTTATCCGCTCGAAAGATAAGTGAAAAATATATAAAAAAACTGCGTTACAGCAGAAAAATGCTGTAATGCAGCTTCTTTTTTGTTATAGTAAATGTAAGTTTTTTGAGACAGCATGGGGAGGCATCAATTATGGTAAAAACAGATAATCGTATCAGTGCCGCTAAGGCATACTCGTGTCTGGGGTTAAGTTTTCTGGTTATTGAGTTTATAATTGCGTTTCTTGGAAAATTAGTTGTAACAAAGCTTTTGGGGTGTGAAGAACTGACTGATAATTGGCGTATTATATATGAGTTTGTTCTTGATTTCCTGTTTGTTCTTCCACTGAACTATGCAGTTTTAAGGAAACTTCCCAAATTTAAGATTGACCAAAAGAGGCTGGGGATAAAAAACTTTTTGACATGTGCATGTGTTGCATTTTCGCTTGAAATTCTGGCTAATATCTTTACAATAGCCCTTATGTATACCGCAAATATGGTTACAGGGATTCAGACTGGCAACCCGCTTGTTGATCGTTTATCTTCGATGTCACTATTTAGTCATATTTTGATTGTATGTATAATAGCACCGATATATGAAGAACTTATGTTTAGAAAAATATTGTTAGACAGAGTGGCTCATTATGGGGAAGTAACAGCAATGCTACTGTCAGGCGTTATGTTTGGACTAGCTCATGGGAATATCTATCAATTCTTTTATACAGCATTAGGCGGATGCTTTTATGCATTCGTGTATCTTAGAACCGGGAAGATAAAGTATACAATCTTTTTGCATATGCTAAACAATTCTTTCAGTACGATTATATGGGGGATTAGGCTTTTGCTAAATGGAGGCAATATAACTGTTGCATATGCGTGTACTATGGCATTTGGAGTTCTGGCTATTGTCATTACTATTTTGGGCATAGTACTTATGGTCAGGAATAAAGACAAGTTTGTCTTTGAACATCACAAGGAAGAGTTTGATGTAGGCTACAGATTTACAACTCTAATTGTTAATGCTGGAATGATGGTTTATTTATTATTCTGGATTGGGCAAACAGTACTTACTTTGTTTGGAACAAGCTTTACTCAATTATTGATTTCTGCAATAGGATGTGGGTTGCAGGGATTATTGAAATGATTTTACTAGTGTTAGAATTCGTTAATTGACGGGAAAAGATTATACAGATTGGAGAAAAATGCTGGGCAATGGTTATTAAACAGCTTAATTATGATGAATATAAAGGAAAGAAATATAAGGCTGAGATTCATTCGGATAAATTCCTTTCTATTGATCCAGAAGGCGAAGGCTTCTCTATTGAATGGATAAAAGTAGACTCCGAAATTGTTGAGGCGCTGACAGATGATATGTTGTCTGAATGGCTGGATAATCCTGTAGCCTATGGTGCTTTTGAAGGAGATACACTCATTGGTTTTGTAGAAGGTTTCCTCGAAGATTGGAACAATAGATACAGAATCTCAAATATATGTGTTTTCGATACAGGCCTTCGCAGTAAAGGCGTTGGCACAGCGCTTCTTGAGAAAATCATGGAAGATGCTGTAAAGAGCGGTGCAAGAATGGCTGTTCTTGAGACACAGAGCTACAATTCAAAAGCTATTTCTTTTTACAAGAAAAATGGATTTGAATTAATAGGCTTTGACAGATATGCATACTCAAACGACGGACCAAAAGAGCATAACATGAGAATTGAGATGGGTAAGAAGCTGTGATGACAGACATAAAAGGTAAAAATCCTATGTATCTATACCATTACTATGACAAAAGATCAGGACCATTCAGAAGCCTTACAGCTTCATGCGATGCAGACTCGAAAAAGGTTCTTGAACAGATCAAAAGAGAACGTCCCGAATCTATGTGTGCAAAAAGAGATGAAGGCTACATTGAAAAAAGGCGTAACTGTGAAGCTATCATACGCAGAGAATTCATTGCTAAAGGCGGAATAGTAAAGCTTGACTCGCCGCATTACATGGTAGTTGAACATAGTCCCTGGCTTAGCACATGGTATGAAGATGGAGCTTTTATAAAGATTCCGATCGAGGAATTTGATACACGAACAATCTCTTTTACCTATGGTGACTCTATGCCAACCTTCAGTCCTCTTATTACTGATGGCAAAGAATATCGCAAAAAGGTATACACATACGAAGAGATACTTGGGATCATCGATAAGTATGGCTTGCCGCAGGACTGGAACGATGATGGGGCGCATGGACCGGAGAGATATATAGAAGCTCATATATGGACAGATGAAACAATTAACAAATGGCTGGAGAGGACTTAAGACGATGATTGTATTAGTAATTGACATTCAAAAAGGCATTACAGATGACAGGCTCTATAACTATGAGACTTTTCTCGAAAGTACGAGGCGTGTCATTGATACTGCCCGTAAAAATAACGTAGAAGTTATCTATGTTCAGCATGATGACGGCCCGGGAACAGGCTTTTCTGTAGGCGATGTGGATTTTGAGATTGCCGATCAGGTTGCTCCTAAAGAAGGAGAGAAGATATATACTAAAGAAATTAATAGCTGCTTTGGTAATAAAGAACTTGCAGGATATCTTGATGAGCAGGCTGACAAAAAGCTGATGATTGTAGGACTTCAGACGAATTTATGCATTGATGCATCAGTGAAATCTGCCTTTGAAAGAGGATATAAAGTCATAATACCGGAAGGTACGAACTCAACGTTTGATAACGACTATATGGACGGTGAGACAACCTACAAGTATTA
>NZ_JAILQF010000211.1 GCF_024699075.1 Butyrivibrio sp. | reverse complement strand
GCATTATCTGCAAGGCTCTTAACTGCCTGAGTAACTTCATTACTTATATTCTGGATATTGCCGGCTGTCTGACGTGAGTTTTCTGCAAGGGAGCTGATCTCTTCAGCAACAACTGCAAAACCTTTACCTGCTTCACCTGCTCTTGCAGCTTCGATAGAAGCGTTAAGCGCAAGGAGATTGGTCTGGGATGCAATATCTAGGATAACATTTGTAAGCTCGTTGATCTGAGCAACCTTTTCACTGTCTTTTACAGAATTTTCAAGAACGCTTGAGAGTTCTTCCATTCTGGAACCGGTATTATCTTTCTTACTCTGGGCATCATTCTTGATATCAATGGCTTCAGACTTGATCTCCTGAGCCTTGGATGTACCATCTTCTATACCATTGTTAATAGTGCTTGTAGCATTTTTGACATCATCAAGCTTACTGTTGATAGTGCCTGCTGTATCTGATACGTTCTGCATACTTGCTGAAAGCTCCTCAAGAGCTGCAGATGTATTTGTGATATTATCGCTTGCAAGCTGAACCTGACCTGTAATGTTATTGGAAGATTCTGTAAGTGTAGCTGTACTGTCTTTTACATTTCTAAGGATTCCCTGTAATGATTCTATGAATCCGTTAAAGCCATCCTTGATATATATAAGTTCTGAGGAAGTAGGAACTGTAACTCTGGATGTAAGGTCACCTTTATGATTTCTGATATTGGAAATAATATCATTGATCTGGGTGGCAATCTGTTTAACCTTACGGCCTACAAGTCTGTAGTTGAATACAATAGAGAAGATGCTGGCTGCTATGTAGATGGCAAACATTATGTTAACCATAAAGACAGCAGAGTTTGCGCTGCTTTCTACGACTTGTGCCAGAGTCTCTCTTGCTACAACAACCTGCTCATTAAGGATTACTAGTTGATCTTTCATATTTGCAAGCTGAGTAGAAGCATCTCCGTATACTACACCAAGAATTGTATTTACATCATCAACCTGTGCAGCTTCTATAATGGTTGTATAACCTTCACGGTAGCCTTCATAGTTCTCTTTTAGGGTGTCTACTGCAGTTACGGATTCTTGTGATACACCTCCGCCTTCTGCCATATTGGTGAAAGTCTCTTCGATAGTAACTATAGCAGCGTCCATTTCTGTTATACAATTTTCCATTTCAGGAACCTTAGTCTCAATCTGTCCAAGTTCCTTGATAGTATCGAACATAGATGCCATAGCAAAACCATCATTATCCAGAATACGCATATCAACTTCAAACACGCGCATGCTGTCCATGACATTTTCTGCCATAGTTGATGTTGATGAAGATGTATGTGCTATATTCATCATCTGGGTAGTTACTATTGCTATAGATACTAAATATACAATAAATAGGAAGATATAAGTTATACCCGACATTCCGGATACGGTTTTGAAAAATGGAACCTTCTTGGTTTCTGATGTAGAAGTCTTTTTCTTTTCGAATACTTCATCTTTAGCAGCCATTAAATCCTCACTTTCTGATGCTGAAACATCTTATGACAGGGAAAATTGTCATTTCAAATTATTGCACCGTTTAAAGTGCAATTATTTTTAGAACCTACTTTAAAATTTTTATCGACATAATTTTGTAAAATGATTATAAGATATTTGATTAAAAGTATGAAAAAAATAAAGACTACTGCCATTAGAGATAATCTATACTAGATTCTAATGGCAGTAGTCATCAAAGTTTTAAAATATATGATATTATAGTAGGTGGAGCTAAATAAGATATATCAAAGATTCATAGCACCTTTGATTGCATTCATAAGTTCGTCATAGGTTTCGAAAGCAGGAAGATCAGGGTTATCAGCTTTGATCTGATCAGTTGACTTGAAAAGGAAGCCGGCTTTACTGGCTTTTATCATCTCAAGGTCGTTATAGCTGTCTCCGCTTGCGATCGTTTCAAAGCCGATTGACTGAAGTGCTTTTACAGTAGAAAGCTTACTGTGGTCGCATCTCATCTTAAAACCTGTTATCTCACCATTTGGAGCGACTTCAAGGCTATTACAGAATATAGTAGGCATTCCAAGTTTCTTCATAAGAGGACTTGCGAATTCCTGGAATGTATCAGAAATAATAATTACCTGTGACAAAGAGCGAAGCTCATCAAGAAACTCTTTAGCACCGGGCATAGGATCGATAGTTGCAATTGTCTCCTGGATCTCTTTGAGGCCAAGACCGTGCTCTTTAAGAATGCCGAGTCTCCATTTCATGAGCTTGTCATAATCAGGCTCATCTCTGGTTGTCTTTTTGAGTTCGGGTATACCACTTGCCTTTGAAAATGCAATCCAGATTTCCGGAACAAGAACACCTTCAAGATCTAAACATGTAACAAACATAAAATTTCCTCCTGAAAAACTTTTTACTTAACAGCTGTATAACAGTATAACAGTTTTTTGCAATTTTATGCATTAATAATAAATATGATTTTTGGGGAGATATATTGATGGTCTGGAATGTTTATTTTGAAATAGCAGCACTTATGATCTCAGTGGTACTGATACTGTCTGATCTTTGGAAGAAGCATCTTCCTTTCAGGTCCTGGAATTATTTTTCCTGGCTTATAAGCCTGCAGATAGTAAGCTGTATAATGAATATTATTGCATGTGGGATGGCTCAAAAGCCATCAGACTATTCTGTAGCTTCACATTATATAGTCAATATGGTCTATTATGCCTGCTATATTATGGAGATATGGTCTTTTGCCATATTTACTATCGCAATGACAGGTCGTAGCAAAAATATAGGCAGAAAGGCCTGGTTTATAATTGCATTTCCATATCTGGTATCTTTTTTATCTGTGATCATGACTCCTGTTACACGCTTATTTTTCTATATTGATGAGGGAGGCGTATATCATAGGGGCTGGGGATACTATTATACATGGATGATATTTCTTGCTTTCTATTTTTTCCTTCCTCTTTCATATGCATGGTTTTACAAGGGACATATGGCACCTCGCAGAATGATGTATACGATAGGATTCTGGGTATTGTCTCTTACAGGAATGATATTGCAGGGGCTTATTTTCCCGGATGTTCTTCTTGAAGGAATATTTAATACAGCAGCCATACTAATAATATATCTCGATATACAAAATCCTTCACAGTTCACAGATGCAGATACAGGTATCTATAACCAGTGGGCTTTTGGTGAAGTTATAGATGAGAAGCTTGAATATGGTGATCCTATAGATATAAGCGTTATAGGAATCGAGAACTTTCCTGTACTTGAAAGCATATATGGAAGAAGAAAGCTCATGAGAGTTCTTCACAGCATAGCAGATGAGATCACAGAGCAGATCAAGGGAATAAGCCTTTTCTATATGCATAGGGGAAGATTTGCTCTTCTCTTTGAGACAAGCAGTAATCATAAGCAGATAGAGCAGGCTATAAGAAGACGTTTTGAGATGCCCTGGGGTGAAGATGAAGGTAAGGTTACTTTCAAGATTCACATGGCGCATCTAGGCGCTGATGTCCCTAAGATGAGCATTCGTGAAGTATTTGATTCGCTTGAAGAGGGCCTTATAAATGCTGAGATGAAGGACAATGAGATAACAGAGAATATAAGCGCAGAGAGAATCGAAGAAATAAGAGAAGGAATAAAGGTTGAGCATGCTGTCAGTAAGGCAATAAGAGAAAGAAGGATAAATGTTGCCTTCCAGCCCATATATTCGACCCAAAATGAAAAGATCATATCAATTGAAGCTCTTGCAAGGCTTGAAGATGAAGAGCTGGGAATTATAGAGCCTGAAGAATTTATTCCGATAGCAGAAAGAAATGGAACTATCGGTTTTATAGGAGCCCAGGTCTTTGAACAGGTGTGCTCTTTTATAAGAGAGCGTGATATGGAAGATCTTGGAGTTAAGTTTATAGAAGTCAACTTATCCCCTATTCAGTGTAAGTCGGGAGAAATTGTATCAGAACTTTTTAATATCATGGACAGATATGAGGTAGATCCAAGACAGATCAATTTCGAGATTACAGAATCTGCTATGACGGATGGCAAGATATTAAATGAGATGATGAACAAAATCATAGAAAGGGGCAGTACCTTCTCTCTTGATGATTACGGTACAGGTTACTCAAACCTTGTTGAGCTTTTAGAGCTTCCTTTTAAAATAGTAAAAATTGATAAGTCACTTGTATGGTCATTTTTTAATGGAGAGTCTGATGTTCTTCCAGATATCATTAAAACTTTCAGACAAAGGGGCTATGAGATAGTTGCGGAGGGAGTTGAAACCCATAACATGGCTGAAAAGCTAAGAGATATGGGATGCGAGTATCTTCAGGGATTTTATTTTTCGAAGGCGCTTCCTGCAGATCAGCTTGTATCCTATGTTTATAACAACAGGCGTCTTCGTATACTCGAAGAGATGAGGCTCTAAAAAAGGCGGAGTAAAACCTCCGCCTTTAATAAGTATATAATTAACGTAATTTAAATTATTAGCATATTATAAATCTTCTGAAAAAAGTATAAAGCCGTCAATTTTGTGAAAAAAGTGTGTATAATCATAAAAGACAAATTTGACTCAATATGATTGAGTTGAATATCTGAATTTTTTTCTAAAAAATCTAAGCTGGGATATTGAAAGGGTGTTGTAACTAATGAGTGCAAAAATCAAAAAGAAGACTTGGAAGAGGTTTATTAAGTGGGGGATTATTGCGGTAGTCATAATAGCAATTGTCTTGTATTTTAGAAATGCTGCAAATAATGTTGCAGAATCCATGTACACAGATGACGTAGCTACTCTTCGTGATATTCAGACATATCATACATTTACAGGTACTACAGAGCCTGTAAATTCTTCAGAAATAATCCCGGAAGTAACAGGTGTAAAGGTAACAGAGGTCATGGTTGAAGTCGGTGATGAAGTAAAAGCCGGCGATGTTCTTATGACGCTTGATACTTATAGTATACAAAGCTCCATAGATCAGCTTACAGCTACAATGGATGCAAGTGATGCAAGTAATGCCATAAGTATAGCTCAGGCACAGAAATCCTATGATGACCTTAAATATGAAATCGACAATGGTCTTAATACAACAATTCAGAATGCTTTAAGCGGTATCGATACTGCATTTGCAAGCCTTGTTACAGCACAGGAGAATTATAATAATGAAGTTGAACTCAATAACAGGCAGCTGTCAGATAAGATAAGCACAGCTATTCACAGCGTAGATACGGCATATACTTCTGTATCAAGTGCGCAGACAACTCTTTCCCGGGCCCAGGAAGATCTTTCAAAGGCAGAAGATAACGGCCTTAGCGGGGATTCGCTCACAAGTTATAAAAGGGCAGTAGAGGATGCACAGACATCGGTTGATAGTGCATGGAGTGAATATAACTACGCAGTGTCTCAGTTCGAAGCAGCCAAGATGAAAGAAGAGAATTCCCTGACTCAGCTTTATGATTCTCTTATTACAGCACAGATCAATTATCTTAATGCAATAGACTCTTATAATGCGGCTGTTCTAGCAGTTAATCAGGAGCTTGAAGGCTATCAGCTTACTATCCAGTCAGCTGTTGCCCAGGGCAATGATTCAGTTAACCAGTTAAAGCTTGCTGATCTTCAAAAGCAGCTTTCTGACTGTACTATCACATCTCCAAGAGATGGAATAGTTTCTGCAGTTCCTGTAGAAGCCGGTTCTTATGTTACTACAACAGGTTCTGTAGCTACAGTTACTGATTATAGTGAGATGAAGATCGCAGTTAAGATAGGTGAATACGATATCCTTGGAGTAACAGAAGGACAAAACGTCATCGTATCTATAGACGCGCTTGAAGCTACATATGATGGCACTATCACCAAGATAGCCAAGGCAGCGACTGTATCAGGCGGTGTATCTTATTTTGAAGCAGATGTTGAGATTGAAGCTGATGAAACAGTAAGAAGCGGTATGAGCGCAGAAGTAAAGCTTATAATCGATGATGTATCACAGGTTGTATCAGTTCCAAGTTCTGCAGT
>NZ_JAILQF010000199.1 GCF_024699075.1 Butyrivibrio sp. | reverse complement strand
AGAAAAAAAATATTAAGTCTTTTTATGTCATCTATCATGACCGTTTCGTTACTGACAGGCTGTTCAGGATCAGGTGTATCACTTGATATGTCAAAAAATGATGAAGAAACATCAAGTGATAAAGACAATTCATCAGATAACAAAAATGAATCTGATGATGAAAAGGAAAATGATTCTGATAGCAATTCATCTGCAACAGATGATGCGAAAGCATCAGTAGAATCTTTATTTGGAACTGAAGGATATCCTTATGATATAGATCCTTCTGATCCTAATCCGGAAAACCTAAAAGCCCATAACATATATCTGAATCCTGATTTGAGTGATACTTCCGGTAAATATAGTGCTTTATGCATTGACTTTAGAACATCTGACGATGCAAATAATACATATTGGGCGTTGTTCAATTGGAATATGCATGGCGGAGCCGGAGCATATGCAGGTCTCCAAAATGCTTATAATGAAAAAGTTGCAATTATGTCTTTTTGGAAAAATGACAACACAACAGATCCAGAAAAAGAATTTGCAACATTAATATATCCAACTGATGATACTACCGATGAATTCACTAACGAAGGAACTGGTGTTAAATTTATAAGATCCTATTCCTGGGAAAAAGATCATTGGTACAGAATGGTCATCAGAGCTTTTGATCCAGAATGGACAGATAGCACTGTTGTTGAAGAATGGATTCAAGATAAAGAAAGTGGTGAATGGACTCTTTATGCCGCTTACGATACTCACATTGAGAACTCCTATTTAGAAGGCAAGATTTACTCATTTATGGAAAACTTCAGTGCCTCAGATTGCAATGAGCTTAGGAGTTGGAATTTAAGCAATATCTATGTCATGGAATATGGCAGCGACAAATGGACTGCCATTGATACTGGCTTACTTGAAACTGATACCACTTTTAATGATAAAAAAGGCGGCTATAACTTTGGTGCTACAGAGGACTATTTCTGGGGCTATACCTGCGGAAGCGGCGATGATTTTGTAAAAACCCAGACTTCACTTCCTACTCAGGATACTTTCACTATTAAAATGACAGACTCCGCTCCTGACTTTGATTTCGCCCATGATTACGGATTCGAGACAACTGTAAGCTCCGAACCACTCTATCGCATCCACGTCAACTGGACCTATTTTGATAATTATGAGGAAGATACATGGCGTGAAATGGGTGTAGAGCCTTATGAAAACGACGTATATGTAGATGTTTCAGACGGAAGCTCAACTATAGACATAACTTCTCTCAGATGTGAGACATTTGAAAATACTGATACTTATTATGCGCTTATAAACGGTACGGAAGAAAAGATCTATTCTCATACTGTTAGTGAAGAAGGTTATGGAATTCATATTTTTAGAGATGATCTTACATACAACATCTCCTGGCAGACCAGTACCAATACAATTGATACTGACTGCTATGCAGAGATCTGGGACGCAAATGACAACTATGAAGTAAGAAACCGTGATGATTATCTGGCAAGAAGCTATACCGGTGCATGGTACTTTGCCATATGCTCAGTTAAAAATGGAGTTCTTGGAGAATTTGATTATTACTAATATCTAAAAACAGGTACCTGATACTTTACCATATGCTCCGTAACTAACAAAGTCCCCTAGAACTATGTATCGGACCAGATCAAAGCTCACTTAATTCACCCCCTGTCACCTTCCGGTGATGGGGGATTTTGTTTATGACCAGAATTCTTCCACTTCTGCAAGTATTTCATCAGCAGGCAGAACTGTCGCCTTCTCAATCGGCATGTGAGTTTTCTCTAGATAATACTTGATCAGATAGTAACCTGTAGCATATCCAGCACAATAAGGAAGTCCCACTTTTGGAAAGCACTGAAGCTCCGCCATCTCATCACCGTACAGATATGCCGTTATCTCTGCAAATCCTGTCACATTAAGACCGTCTCTTATTATCTCTTTAATTAGAGGCATCAGTTCCATATCAGTCTTTGTAACCCATGGACCAAGGACCTCCTCTCCGAATATCGTCGTGGCATAATTCTCTGCAAGCCCTTCGCTCACGATCATCTCTGCAAGATTTACATCATTCGTCCACTTTATATACTGATACCTTACATTATGATTAGTCTCATGTGCCAGTGCAGCCGGAAGCCTCTTAATAGTGTCATCAGATGGAATCAGCCATCCCATTATGTATCCGGGAATCCCTCCATCACCACAGTAACCCTCATTCATGATCGTATAGGGATTCTTTGGATTAGCAAGAAATATAGAATAAAGATATTCTTTAACTTTAAGCTCAACTCCCTGATCTTCAAATCTATTAAGCGCTGTCTCTATAGCTTTCGTGCATGAATCCCAGATAGCCTCGTGAAGCCTCACACGACTAAAGTCGCGTGCTTCCTATTGCCACAATCTACGTTGCGGTTGCCTTTTAGGGCATCGGACTGCGTTTCTGTCCATACAGCTAAAACTCAGTACTTAGGCAACTAATATATTGTCTAAGACCGCATTTAAGCTAATAAGGTCAGCCAACGTGCAGGTGCTTCTCTTAGAGCACTGAGGAACTTTAGCCTCAATGTCCAACCTGTCCGTCACCGAACAGGATTTAAAAATTTCTCGTATATAATAGCGAGCTGCTATATTATACGAAGCATTAAGATCGCAGTTGTATGTTTTGCCATTTTG
>NZ_JAILQF010000153.1 GCF_024699075.1 Butyrivibrio sp. | reverse complement strand
TCCCCCGGATGTCTTGCGCCCTCAAACATTCGCAAATCCGCACTACGTGCTACTTTGCTCATGTTTGGCGGGTCATAAATTCATATTCGATTTCGAGCAAGCTCGAATCGAAATGACTTTTGACCCTTACGTCATATTATTCAAAGGCATGTATAAAAAGTCCGCTAAGAAGCTTTGGCTCAAACCATGTTGACTTTGGAGGCATGAGTTTTCCAGCATCCGCAACTGCAAAAAGCTCACTAATTGATGTGGGATACATAGCAAATGCCACCTTCATATCCTCATGGCACCTTCTCTCAAGCTCCTTAAGTCCTCTTATACCGCCGACGAAATCTATCCTTGAATCATTCTTAGGATCCTTGATTCCAAGCACAGGATCCAAAATCTCATTTTGAAGAATTGCCACGTCAAGACCCTCAACAGCATCATCTTTTCTTACAGCTTCCTTAGCAACAAGACTGTACCAGGTATCATTCATGTACATAGATGCCTGATACTTACCCGAAGGCTTAACCGCCTCTTTGCCAAGCTCATTAACATCATACTTCTTACTAAGTTCATCCAAAAATTCCTGATCAGACAAGCCATTTAAGTCCTTAACCACACGGTTGTAGTCCATTATCATAAGCTCATTTTCCGGGAAAAGAACTGATAAGAAAAAGTCATATTCCTTCTGTCCTGTAGCATCTGCGTCTTCACCACGTCTCTTAAGTCCAACCTTAACAGCTGAAGCACAGCGGTGATGGCCATCAGCAATGTATATTGAATCTATTGTTTCGAATACTTCACTAATCTTCTTAACATCATCTTCATCAGCAATAACCCATACGCGGTTCTTGACACCATCACCTGATGTAAAGTCGTAAACCGGAGTCTGCGTATACTTAGTCTTTTCTACAAGCTTATCTATTTCCCGATTGTTTCTGTAACCAAGGAAAATAGGTCCTGTCTGAGCATTACAAGCATCGACATGACGGATACGATCCTGTTCTTTCTTTTCAAGTGTGTTCTCATGCTTTTTGATCACATTATTTACATAGTCATCAATTGCAGCACATCCAACAAGTCCTGTCTGAGTTCTGCCATCCATTGTCTGCTCATATACATAAAAGCAAGGGACAGAATCCTGAACATATGTTCCATCCTCAATCCTTTGCCACAAAACATCATGTGCCTTTTTGTATACTTCATCAGCATAGATGTCATGACCTTCCTCGAACTGAGTTTCGGGACGATCTATTGCAAGAAAAGAAAGAGGCTCCTTTTCAACTTCTACTCTTGCCTCCTTTGAGTTAAACACATCATATGGAAGCGCTGCGCACTTTGCTGAAAGTGAAGGCTCCGGTCTATATGCCTTAAAAGGTCTTATTGATGCCATATTATTATTCCTTTCGTAAATGTATGATAATGAAACTGTGATCTTTTAAACCAGTTATCTTTATAGTGAAATCCACATCATCTAAAGGTAATGGATTCCTAGAAATCTTTTTTGTTATTTTACCTATAAACACACATATACTATGATACCAAATTTTCGTATATATTTGTCACATATTATTACGAGTTTTAGCACAAACTATTATCAGCAATGATACAGTTTTTACAGGAAAATAGCCCGGCAGTTACGCCGGGCTATTTCGATGCCTAGGACTATGCTATTAAACCTGAACACCGATTTGTTGGTTAATATCGAAAATCCTGTATGATTACAGGTCTTTGCGAACTGTTATAAATTGAAAGATCTCTTCTTCCAAAACTGTGTAATTACAGATCCTTACGAACTACTCTTACACGGAATACGCCTTCGATTTCCTGAAGCTTCTTGACAGTCTCATCCTTGATAGAATCTTCGAAATCCATGATTGTATAAGCATATTCACCCTTTGACTTATTAGCCATATCTGTGATGTTGATACCTTCGTTACCAAACTCTCTTGTGAATTTGGTGATCATGTTAGCAACATTCTTGTGGAAGATAACGATACGAGGTCTTACACAAACTCCAAGGTTTACATCAGGATAGTTAACTGAATTGGAAATATTACCATTTTCAAGATACTCCATCATCTCCATAACTGCCTTTATTGCACAGTTATCTTCAGACTCTTCTGTTGAAGCTCCAAGATGAGGAATTACTATGCAGTTATCGTGACCTGCAGTTGTTGTGTTCGGGAAGTCTGTTACATACTTACGGATCTTGCCGGAGTTAATACCTGACAGAACTGCAGCTTCATCACAAAGAATATCTCTTGCAAGGTTAAGAAGGATAACTCCCTTCTTCATCTTAGCGATTGCTTCTGCACCTATCATGCCCTTAGTTGAATCCAGAGCAGGTACATGAATTGTAATAATATCACACTTTGAGTATATATCATCTACATTAGTTACATGGTGAACATCAGAAGACATATTCCATGCAGCATTAACAGAAAGATATGGATCATAACCATATACATCCATTCCAAGAAGCTTTGCGGCATTAGCAACTCTTACACCGATAGCACCAAGTCCGATAATACCAAGTTTCTTGCCCATGATCTCATTACCGGCAAATTTCTTCTTAGCCTTCTCTGTAACCTTGGCAATTTCAGGATCGCCGGCATTTGACTTAACCCATTCAACACCGCCGATGATATCACGTGATGCAAGAAGCATAGCTGCGATGACCATCTCTTTAACGCCATTAGCATTAGCTCCAGGTGTATTGAATACAACAATACCCTTTTCAGCGCACTTTTCGAGCGGAATGTTATTAACACCAGCTCCTGCTCTTGCGATGCAAAGGAGGTTATCTGAAAATTCCATATCATGCATAACAGCACTTCTTACGAGAATGCCGTCTGCGTCGTCAACGTTGTCAGTAGCTTCAAAATTATCTGTGAAGTTATTAAGACCGATCTTAGCAATCGGGTTTAAGCATTTATACTTGTACATAGCTCCTCTTTCTGATGCATAGTGCATCAAACAATATCAATTGTTTTCAATCTCTTTTTTCAGAAAACCTGTTAGCTATTAGCCTTCTCGAACTGATCCATGAACTGAACAAGCTTCTCAACACCAGCCTTAGGCATAGCATTGTAGATAGATGCTCTCATTCCGCCAACAGTTCTGTGTCCCTTAAGAGATACAAGGCCTTCAGCAGTTGCCTCTTTGATGAACTTAGCGTTAAGCTCCTCAGAATCAGTTACAAATGGAACGTTCATCAGTGATCTGTCTTCTACGCGTACAGTTCCCTTGAACATCTTGGACTGATCGAGATAGTCATAGAGAACCTTAGCCTTCTCTTCATTTCTCTTCTGCATTTCTGCAAGACCGCCCTGAGCCTTAAGCCATTTAAATACAAGACCGCAGATATAGATAGACCAGCAGTTAGGTGTATTGTATAAAGAACCATTGTCTGCCTGAGTCTTGAACTTAAGCATTGTAGGTGTATAAGGAAGAACATCATCACGGATAAGATCTTCACGAATTATTGAAATTACAAGACCTGCAGGTCCTACATTCTTCTGAACACCACCGTAGATTATGCCATACTTGGTGATATCTTCAGGTTCTGAAAGGAAGCATGAGGATACATCAGCTACAAGGTCTTTACCTTTTGTATTAGGAAGTGTATTAAAGTGAGTTCCATAAATTGTATTGTTCTTGCAGATGTATACATAGTCCATATCATCTGTGATCGGAAGATCAGAACAATCAGGAAGATATGAGAATGTCTTGTCAGCACTTGATGCAAGCTGAACAGCTTCACCATAGATTGAAGCTTCCTGGCATGCCTTCTTAGCCCACTGACCTGTGATTACATAGCCGGCCTTCTTATTCTTCATAAGGTTCATGGGAATAGCAGCGAACTGCTGACTTGCTCCACCCTGAAGGAAAAGAACCTTATAGTTATCAGGAATGTTATAAAGATCTCTAAGATCCTGTTCTGCTGTCTGTATAATAGAATCGAATGTCTTGGAACGATGACTCATCTCATTAACAGACATCCCACATCCATGATAATCAAGCATCTCTTTCTGTGCTTCTAAAAGTACCTCTTCCGGAAGAACTGCCGGACCAGCTGAAAAATTGTAAACTCTTGACATTTCAACCTCCACCTGAAAAAATATTAATTTTCACTCCGCCACTTTAATTTGCGAAAATTTGAATGTTAAATACATTCTAGTCTTTAGCTTGAAAAAGTCAATATTGCAAAATTAATAATTTTTATTTGTCAAAAAATTAAATTTGCACATACGTCTTAAATTATCACTTGTTATTTTATTCTATTAATATTTTGATAATCCCTTATATAATCAGCATTTAGCGTTTTTCATCGTCAAATTTATCCACCTTATTTTGCTTGAATTTTACTTGCTTTTTTTCAAAAAAATTGCCAATTAATTTTAAATTTTAAATTGTTTTTGCTATTATTCTATTGAAAATTTCCCCAAAAAATAATGTTAAATTCGCTCCTGTTTTTATAACGAATTTGTTTTAATGATTTTTATTGTTCTTTATGTCGATAATCTTGGATATTTTATCTGTTTCAAACTTATTAGTTATTGCATTTTTATGCGCGTATATTCACCTTTTACTGCATTATTATAATTAGTGTCAAAAGCACTCCATGATAATACGAACAATTCGAATAGGCATTCATCTGGTCAAGCAACTCATAAATCTGACACATATAAATCTTTCTATCAGAGTATGGCTATCTCAAATCATCTCGCCGCCTGTAGAAGTGAGGGTCTTGCTTACTGCGTGTTAAATGATTATCATTGTTGCATTTTTTTATCGTTATGCTATTATAAAAGTAGTCGCCTTGTCGTTAGTTTTTCATAAAAGAAGGGATTGGATATGGCAGTTGGAGCAATTAGAGCAATGCGTGCATATAGCAGTGTTTCTTTTACTCAGCCTTTGAATTATGCCCTTTCGAATAATTCCGAGGTATCTTCTGCATATGCACAGTCAGTACAGCAGCCATCGGAAGTGGCAAGTGCTGTAGATCCTGTAAGTCCTGTTGGTTATCCTAACGCTCAGAAGATCAACGCTTCTAAGCTCGATCCGGTTGAAGCCAGCGCAATGTTCAATGAAGTTGCAGAATCTTTTGGCGGAAGTATCACCGGATATGGATCAAAAGGAACAGGAAGCACTTATAACACTATTGGACAGAATATTGACATATTAGTATGACTCTATATTAAGATCAAAATCAAAAACACTCCCGGTAACAGTAAAGCCTTGGCCACTTTAACCGAGAGTGTTTTTTATTTATATTGGCTCATACATGTCATCCCGAATCCGGCGACATAATGAGGTTAAACTCGCAAACGCTTTGCTTTTTGCTCGTTATAAAATCACCGCTGACGCAGTTCTACGGGTACGGGGCTTATAACCCCGCACCCGAAATCAAGATATTCCCATCACCTAAAGGTGATGGGTTATCTTGATCATTTTATATATACGGCCTCATGCATTTCATGAGCAAATATTTGCTATCCACGTGCATTAGCCATTACTAAGCATTGGTGTTTTATGGCAGGTTAAATCTGCAAATCTGATAAGGGCTTTTTCTATATTTTTAAGTTCCCTATCATTTACATCCAAAGC
>NZ_JAILQF010000081.1 GCF_024699075.1 Butyrivibrio sp. | reverse complement strand
CCATTTAAGAATGACACAGCTTCAAGGTTGTCTATATTAAGTTTTTTATTCATCGTATGAATCCTCCAACAAAAAGTAAGTATTTAAGATAACAAAAATAAACCTGTCATGCAGGCATAACTGTTTTTGCTTTTTACTTTTTGTTAGAAAATCAACGTCTCATCTTTCGCAACCTCTGCTGTAATAAAACTAAATAATAGTCTATCACAGCGCTTTGGGCTTTACAAGGTCCTTTCAAGACGAAATTAGTTTCTACAACCTATGGTTGTAAAATATCTCCAATAAATCGATTTACTGTTGAATGGATGAATGATATCTTTAGAACATCAGATCTGAACGAATAAAACGTTGTTTGGCTATAGACAACATATGGGAGAGGCCAATGAAAATAGCTAATGGAATGGACTTTGTTAATGATGAGAGGGTTGTTGGTAAATGGGGATTTGTCGGATATATTGAAGATCCAGAAGCAAAAACATTAGACAACTTACTACATGGGAATATTGGATATAAGGAAATATATTTTTTGCCAAACGGTGAACCATATTGGATTTTTGAAGGCTGGACCAAAGGATATTTAACCATATATCTAGGCGGAGATGCTCCAATATATACATACAAATACGTGATAAGGAGCATCGACTGCAAAGATTATCTCTTTTTTCATAAGGAAGATCACACAGAAGTGTTTATAAAAGAAAATGGCAAGGTATACAGTAAAGAAACCTTGGGGAAGCATGACAATATTGACCATCCTTTTGTTGAAGATGAAAGTGCACATGGGAAATGGAATTCTGTAGGGTATGTAGAGAATATTGAAGATTTCATCCCGAAGCCAGAGGATACTGAGTATTATCTGAAATCTATGGAATTTAAAGATGAAGGCTGTCTGGTTCAACAATACATGGATGAAGTTTGGAACGAAAAATGGACAAATGGTCTTGTTATTTCTTTACATAGAACAACAGCCGCACCATACATAATAAAAGAAATTAATGGTGAAAAATATATGTTTATGGAATGGAGAATGGGTAATTATATTTATGGAGGCTGTAAGCCAGATTACTACGTATTCAGAAAAGAGGAAGGAGCACTTCTATGACTATAGGTGAAAAAATAAGATTATTAAGACGTGACAAGAACATGTCTCAAAGTGAACTGGCAAAGGTTCTTGGAGTTACAAACCAGGCAATCAGTAAGTGGGAAAAAGATATCTCAAATCCGGATATATCTCTTTTACCGGATCTGGCTGCATGCTTCGGAGTGGCAATTGATGACCTCTTTGAATATTCAAAGGAAAAGCAGTATGAAAAGATTGAAAATACAATAGACCATGCAAACGAGATCAGCACTACTCAGTTTGTGAACATGGAAACCTTCTTGATGGAAGAAATACAAAAGAATCCGGAGAATTACAGACCAATTAATCTGATTGCAAATCTCTATGAGGCCTGGGCAGATTTCATGGAGAGGAAGTCTTTTGTATATGCAAAGAGAGCAATAGAGCTTCAGCCCAATTCCAAGCAGGATATGACGATTGTAGCCCATGCTCTTCACAGTAAGCTATATGACTGGGATGTATGTAACCATAAGCAGTCTATAGATTACTGGAAATCAATCATCAAGGCTGAGCCCAAGAACGTCAGGGCTTATCTGTATCTTTTAGATGATCTCATGGACGCCGGGCGCCTTCGTGAGGCAAAAGAGGTGCTGGAAGAAGCAAGGACTGTAAGTGAAGACACTCTCTATGAAGCCTACGAGATTCAGATTGAAGAGTGCGAGCATGGGTTTGATGCAGTGATAGACAAGTATAGGGCTTTGGCAAAAAAGTATCCAAAAGACTGGAGAATTCTGTTTAATGTAGCAAATCAATTCTCTCATTATGAGCACTATGAGGAGGCAATCACATACTGGCTTAAGGGGCATGATGCGATGGAAAAGCCGCGTTATACAGATTTTTATGAATCCACAGCTCAGTGCTATTTAAGGCTCGGTGACACGGAATCTGCCATCAAGTACTATAAGAAAAAGAAACAGCTTCTTAAGACCGAGTGGGGTGTAAAATATGGCAGAGAACTTGATGAGATTGATAAGACCATCGAGGAACTTAGCAAATAACATGAAGGAATATGTCGATGAATATAGGTAGATATGAGAATATCAATGTTGATGCCAAAATAAGAAATATTGTTGCGACAATACTGGGAGATGGACTTTTTGATGATATAACAAGAATTTGCGAGCGGTATAGTGAAGAAGAAGACGATTTTCGAGATTATGATGTTTACAAAATCAGGTCAGCAAACGGTATAAGGATCTTAAAAAAGGCATCTGAACGCGAAGTTACAAATTATACAAACTATCTGCAGGAACATGGTTTTAAGGTTCCTGCTTTCTATGGAAGCTATAAAGATGAAACGGATATATGGATTGTTATAGAAAGTATTGAGGGCGACGACCTTAGAGACATGACCAATGAGCTGGCAATAGCAGCTGCAGATAGCTTGTCAGAAATACAGAACACATTCTGGAACTGCTCTGATACAGAGCGCTTTGATGTTTATATTGAGCGGATTACAAGAAGATATTCATTTATAAAAGATGATCCGATTATTGGGATGGCGTATGCGCTTTTCTTGGAACGGCAAAAGACTTGCCCAAGAACACTGTCTAATGGTGATTTTATGGAGTTCAATGCAGTTACAGATAGAGGAATAGTCTACATAGTAGATTGGGGCTTTGGAGGCATAATGCCATATTCTCTGGATATAGCCAGGTTCATTGCACATGCAACTGAAGATAGAGCTACATTCCCATTTTACATGAATGATGAGCAGAAGAAGCTCTTTGTGGATGGCGTGTATGAGAGACTTCATGAGAAACCTGATTATGAACAGTATATCCGAGATATCAAATTAGCAGTACTCAATGAATACGTCGAATTTGTAGAGGCTGATGAAGATGAGGATCACTGGTACTACGAGCATGCCAAAGAGTTGGCGGAAGAACTTTTGGAACGTTGAATATTTATTCGCTTTTTCTAAAAAAATAGGGCATTTTTATGTTGGATACCAAAAGTGCATCGTCGATTATACCAGAAGCTAATATGGGGTACGTTTTTGAAAATGCA
>NZ_JAILQF010000070.1 GCF_024699075.1 Butyrivibrio sp. | reverse complement strand
ATCATCATCTCCATAGTCATACGACCATTGATGACCATTGTAAGAACGTTGATCATCTCTGCTGCAAGATCGCCGTAGAGCTCAGCTCCTACAAGATATTTATCCTTATCAAAGATAACTGTAGCTTCTGCATCAAGTTCGTTTCTGTATTCGAATGAAAGCATCTGACCATATTTTATCTTAGAAACAGTATACTTATCAGGATTCTTAAGCGCTTCATTTACTGATACGCCGCATGCTGCAATACGTGGAAGGGTAAATACAACATTAGGAACTGCAGGATACTGGATAGGAGCAGGATTGCCAAGGATTGCAAGTGCAATATAGTTGGACTCAAATGTGGCTGTTGGTGTGAGACGTGGGATGAACTTATCTACAACGTCACCGCTTGCATATATGTGACCCTTGCTTGTGCGCATATGGTCATCAACCTTTATGCCCCTTGGTGAGTATTCAACGCCTGCCTTTTCAAGGTCAAGTCCATTAACATTTGCACGTCTTCCGGTTGCTGCAAGTATATAATCTGTCTCTACGCAAAGTCCTGATTCAGTCTTGGCATAGTACTTATCACCTTTCTTTTCTACAGAAGAAAGAGATTCTTTGAAATGGAAATCAACGCCTGCTGCCTCGAGTTTTGCAACAACTCTGTTTGCATATTCTTCGCTATACTGCAAAAGAGCTCTGTCTGCGAATTCAATTACAGTTGCCTTAACACCAAACTGGGTGAGAAGAGAAGCAAATTCCATGGAAATGATTCCGGCACCAATAAAAGTGATGTGTCCTGGAAGATCAGGAAGATCAAGGATCTCGCGGCTTGTATGCATATATTCATTACCGGGGATCGGAAGCTTGAAATCATACTGACCTGTACAGATTACGATATTCTCAGCTGTCACGCATTTATCGCCGACCTGAACAGTATGCTCATCAACAAACTTTGCATCTCCATTAATGATGGTAAAGCCTGCGCCTGTAAGCATGCCTGTCATTGCGCCTGCAAGAGGATCGATTGACTGATGCTTGTAAGCCATGAATTTAGGCCAGTCCATCTTAACATCAGCAGTTACGCCAAGGTCTTTATACCTTTCTAAAGCAGATACCAGTTCTGCAGGTCCATCAAGAAGAGCTTTGGCATCACAACCATAGTTAGTACATGTTCCTCCTGTAAGATCACGCTCAGCAAATGCAATCTTCTTACCAGCCTGAGCCAGGATCAAAGCGCCATGCCATGCTGCATGTCCGGTTCCGATATAGAGCACATCATAATCATAATTTGTCATGTTATAGTCCACCTTTCTCTAAATAAAGTTTATCTATTCACTATAAAACATAATATTCAATTGTGTACAATTAAATTATCACTTGCGATTTATACTGTCAATACTATTTTCTATTTAATTCTTTTAAATATTTAAATGCAGGTGGGGTAGATTATTATTTTCTTACATTTCGAGTTTTTCTCTACATAAATTTCTCTATATATAAAAAATGACTTGAAATGATATTCTGATATGATACAATTACATTGTACGAAATGTATTTTTACAAAACGAGGCGACCTATGAATATTGCAGTCAGATACTGTTCCAAGACAAAAGCCGGAAACACGAGAAGAATAGCAGAAGCTATAGCTAAAGGAGCTGGTGCTAAAGCCATAAGCATAGAAGATGAACCAATACTTTCAGAAAAGGTTGATATTCTTTTCCTGGGCGGAGCTCCATATGCTAATATCATGGCTCCCGAGCTCAAGAAATATGCTGAAGAGCTTGATCCTAAGCTGATTTCAAAAGTAGTTCTTTTTACAACATCAAATTGGTCAAGAAGAACTGTCAACGCTCTTAGGAAGATGATAAGTAATAAGAAGATCATGGTGTGTGAGGATTATTTCTATGCGCATATGTTAAATATTGATGGAAAGCTTGAAGAAGCAGAAATCTTTGGTCAAAAAATGTCAAGGTGACATAAAGGAGGACTTAATAATGAGCACTTTAGTAACTTATTTCAGTGCAGAGGGAACTACAAGAAAAGTAGCTGAGGAATTCGCTGGAAAGATAGGCGCAGAGCTTTTTGAGATCTGTCCAGTTGAGCCATACACAAAGGCTGATATCAACTATTTGAACCCGCTTTCAAGATGTAACAAAGAGCAGATCGGTGGTAAAGATGTTCCGATCGCAGGCAAGGTTAAGGATTTTGATTCTTATGATACTGTTTATATCGGATTCCCAATCTGGTATGCAGCAGCTCCAAGAGTAGTATATTCTTTCTGCCAGCAATATAACTGGGAAGGCAAAAAGGTATATGCCTTCGCAACTTCAGGTGGAAGCGGTATTGGCAAGACTGCAGAAAAGCTTTCTGATTATGTAAAAGGCGCATCACTTGTAGAAGCAAAGCTTATACATAGCGCAGATGAAATTGAGAACTGGTAATAATTTGTTTTTGTAACAAGCAAACAATATTCAATTAAAAAGGAGACCATTTATGATCTACGATTACACACTTAAGACAGGAAAAGGCGGAGAGCTTAACCTTGCTGATTTCAAAGGAAAGGTTATCATGGTAGTTAATACAGCTACTGGCTGCGGCTTTACACCACAGTATGCACCACTTGAAGATATGTATACAAAGCTTCATGATAAGGGACTTGAGATTGTTGATATCCCATGTAACCAGTTTGGTGCACAGGCCCCTGGAACTGATGAAGAAATTCATGATTTCTGTACAAGTAACTACAATACAACTTTCCCTCAGATGGCTAAGTCAGATGTAAATGGAGACAACGAGCTTCCTCTTTATACACATCTTAAGTCTCAGAAGGGTTTTGAGGGCTTCCAGGAGCATCAGTACAAGGCACTTCTTGAGAAGATGTTCGCAGAGGCTGATCCTGATTGGGCTAGTAAGCCAGATATCAAGTGGAACTTCACAAAGTTCATCATCGACCGCGAAGGCAATGTTGTTGCAAGATTCGAGCCAACAGCAGACGTGGCAGATGTAGAGGCTTGTATTGAGTCTTTGCTTTGATTGGCAGAGATAGATAATGCTAAAGCAGGTATCTATTCTTTGCTTTGATAAGTAGAATTGGCAGTGTAGCATTATACTTTGGTGATTGGTGCTATACAATAAATTAAGCTTATTCGTATAGGGGATTTTATATAAATAAGGCAATATTAGACCGGCAAATGTTCGTATATCGACGTTTGCCGTTTTAATGCATTAATGGATATATTTAATGCAGTAATTTATATGGTTTAAGCATTAGTTAATAAAATGGCTAATCCTGCGGACTAAAACAGCAATAGCTGTAATAAAGTCCGCAGGATTTTTTTAATCTATCAAAATCTCTTTAAATCATTTTAAATCTTAATGATTCCAATTACCTGAAGTATTGAACTTATAAGTATTATAAGCAGGAATGCTATACAAAGGTATCTGACCATGAAAGTGTATATTGCTTTACGCTTGAATGTACCGCCTTCTTTGGTCATTTCGTGCTCAACGGCATGGA
>NZ_JAILQF010000059.1 GCF_024699075.1 Butyrivibrio sp. | reverse complement strand
TGACTGATTAGGGAATATATAATGTTTGCACGCATCTATGCTAAATAGTACCTGCATTATTAGAACTATTAGGAGAAAGGTTTCTATTCTGACCTTTCTGTATAATGCAACTGCTGCAAATGCTATTAAAGTAAGTACTGTACCTAAAATAGTCTGTTTAAATAGATATGAAAGGGTATCTGGTTGCGGATTCTTCACTAAAAAATGACTCATTCCAATCATGGTAAATCCATGAGCATTACTCATAGACACAAGGTTGTCTAAAATAGCGCCTCTGCATATGTAAAAGCCCAAAATATAGAAAGCCAGAGTCACTACCACAAAGTGCACATATTTCCTTGTATTAAGCATCTCACAGACTCCTATCCCGATAATCACAGGAAGGAAAAAGTCTATATATCTTCCATGAAGGAATATATCCAATCTGTCATTTTCAGGATTTGATGCACCATTTAAATAAATAAGCGCAACCATAAACTGTGCGAGGACCAGTAATGCTATATAAAGCCAAAGCATGTCTTTAGGGCCGGACCTTCTAGCCTTTATATTCTTAATGCTGTTTATACTTTGCTTAATAAGGGCGTATATTCCAAAATATCCAATTCCGTATGTTGCCATTCCAATATAGAAAAGCTTTCCAACAATATCTTTAATAAGATATATAAAGCCATCTATATTTAGTATCTTCATAACTCTGTAAGGAATAGATGTATAGTCATTCCAGCTAAGCATATCGCTGGAAGTTCCTTTATACAGAGAATCAATCACAAAACTCTTTATGATAAAGCTTGCTCCAAACAGGCCTATTATAATAAGTGGAAGGAGCAAAGCCTTTTTGCCGAACTTAGTCTTTCTCTTGGTAAAAACAAATATGATCATTACTAGCATTCCTGCCCCAATTGTCCCTATACATCTCATATGGACAAAGTAGCTATAGACAAGGACAAGCACGAACAAGATTCCTCTTGATATAACAGGCTTATCCAAAAATCTCATCATAAGGAATACTGATAAAACAAATAGAAAATTAAGAAGTGACTCAGACATTGTAGTCTGAGTATAAAAAACCCATGCAGGATATAGAACTGATACAGATACTACTATTGCTTTCTCGCTTCGTCTGCCAAAAGGATAAAGTTTTGATATTATCGCATATAGCATAGGAACCGATAGGCACTGCATTAACAGATTAAGTACAACAGCTGCCCTATATGTATTTATAGCGCCATCAAACAAGCCAAGAACAGGCACTAATAACAAGCTGTATCCATAGGAATAATAAGACCCAAGCTCTGTTATTGAAGACCAATCATAGCCCAAGATCATCGCTGCAGGGGACCAATAACCGAATTCATCCGGGAATGCAGAAAAACCAAAAATTCCAAATATTCCATACATACAAAGTGCTACTATCAGTATCACCCCGAAGCACAAATATAAGTTATTTTTTATAAAAGATAAGCAGCCATTTTCAGGCTGCCTATCTATTTTTTTATGCATCATGATTTATTATACGTATTATTTTACAAAGTAATATGTATGCTGGCCACCAATAGCTTCAAATGTAACATTGCCAGCGCCATCGTTAGTAGCGTCGATAAATTCTACA
This sequence comes from Butyrivibrio sp., assembly GCF_024699075.1. The sequence continues at coordinate 7,206 of NZ_JAILQF010000059.1, read as the reverse complement.
ACACCATTAGGTCCAACAGCGATAACTGATGTAGCACCTGCAGCGTCGCCCTTAAGTGCGATTGTAACAGGAGTCTTTACAGAATCTGTAAGTGAACTGAACTTGCCATCTGTCATCTTTCCAAGATTGATATTGATACCAGTATCAGAAAGAAGTGTCTTACCTAAAACAGATGCTGTCCAATTTGCTGTTTCAAGAGCAAGAGGTGACTTCTTGGCGTTGGACTCATATACTCTTGCGTATGGTCTTTCTGTGCCAGTCATTCCAGCTGCTGCCTTAAGGCCATCGAGTGACTGTGTGAATACAACAGCTTTAACTGTTGTACCAAGCTGATAAGATCCGGGAACGGATGACTTTACAACCTTACCACCGATTGTAGCCTGGCTAGAGAATGATACTCCTTCAGGTGCTACATAAGTATCTGATGAATCAGATGAGTTTGATGATGTTGATGTTGTAACTGTTGATGTCGTCTCGTCGCTGGATGAATCTGTTGTAGCAAAAGCTGTCATTGGCATAACTACAAGTGCTGCTGCGAGTGATACTGTGAGCATTTTCTTTACAAACTTCATGTTCATATAAATAGGCTCCTTTCGACTTTAAAGTCCGGGTTGGGGTTTATTTGCGATTTATTGTATTCGAACTTGCAAATACAATATTCGCATACATATATTTTACGATATTAAAAATATTTTTCAACCCTATTTTGATATTTTTAATATCATAAAACCGCTAAGCAAATCTTTTATCGGATGACGAATCAAAAAAGTTAATACTTTTAACTTTTAAATCACATGTGATATTATTAATATCTTTATACCTAGTCAAATACTGCATCGTGATAGAATTTTAGTATTCAAAAGCTCTATATATCTATAGTTAGAGAATTACTAAATCAGACTTTTCAGTATGTATATGATTCATCACATGGAGATACCAATAATATGTCAGAAACCAGATTCTCAGCATACATAAGACTTTTGCGTGAGTCTAAAGGACTTCATCAAAAGGATGTTGCCTCTAAACTTGGGATTACGAGAGCGACCTACTCCCACTATGAAAATGCCAGACTTACACCTCCGGCAGACGCATTCTACAAGCTTGGTAAGATGTACAACGTCTCTATAGAAAAGCTTATTCGATTATCTTTAATCCCACTTAATCCTAAAAATGATCCATATTTTGATCCTGAAGGTATCACTTTAAATGATGATATCTTTGCAGATTCTGAGAATGAATCTAAGACTCAGGGTGATTACATTGAGATAATACAGAAAATTTCAAATATCCATAATGATTTTCTGATAAAGCTAAATAATAAATCAAGCAAAGATTTTGCTAAAGAACTTAGTAGTGATGATAAAGAGCTGATCTACTATTATCATAAGCTCCCAAACAATATGCAGCAAGTCGTCCTCGACCTCGTGCAGGACATAATTGTAAGAGGCGATTATATTAAGAAATAAAGAAAAAGAGTAGCAATCGCTACTCTTTTTCTTTTGATTTATACTTCGCATATGAAGTTAGCATCATTCAATATAATAGTACTCTGCGCCCAGTATGTCTTTGGCGAAATACAGCTGCAGTTTCTTGGAGCTTCTTCCTATGGCTTTTCTGTATACTTCTTTGGAAACCTCTATTTCTTCTTCGTCAAAAGAATCAGAATTAATAGTTACATAATAGAAATCAGAACCCTTAGAGCTCTCACTTATTCTGTTATCAACTATCTCGATTTCTTCTGTATCTGTAACTTTTCCAGTGCAGTAGGTTATTGACCCTGACAGCATCCATCCGTTAATGCAGCCAATAATGAACACCAGTATATAGAAAAATATCTTATAATTATTTTCCTTAGGGACAATAATGTATAAAGCAAGTAGAAATAGTCCAAACAAAAGAATTCTTACTACTATAAAAACATAATTAGTATAGTTGATCCCCATAAATATCATCACTGGTCCCAGTATAGAGGCTGCGCAAGTCGCCATTACAGGAACAAATGAAGAAGCATACAAGGTCTTATCATAGTCAGCAATCTTATTATATTCAAATACAAGGTAGTCTCTCATAGCTATAAGATAAGCCCATGTTGCTATGATAGAAAGCGATATCAGAATGCAGAAAAGCTTTTTATCTATCGTAAGAGAGATGACTGCTATGAATAATATTGCAATGCCTATACCATAGTTAAAACGCTGAATCTTAGCTACTTTCTGGCGTCTTAATTTTTTTTCGTTTTCAGAAAGATTCTCCACAGATGAAGTTTCCAATTCTTTGAAATAGCTTTTGGATACTTCCTTATATTCTACGTTTGCAGAATCTGCATAATTATCACCACTTACGATCTCCTGAATAAATCTGGATGAATTGATCATATTAAGTTCAAGGCCTGCAAGTCTTTTACCTTCTCGGTCGTAGACTATTATGCATTCATCCTGAGGTGAGAATTTGACAGGTCTTATCTCTGTCCTTCCCACATCATGTCTGTAAAAATGTTTTGAAGGTCCAATGAACGGACGATATATATACTCTCTTCCTTCTACGACTACAAGCAGTCCCCTTCTGAAATAATCAAGTAAAAGAAGACCTCCAAAAACTGCCATAACAGCTGCCATCCAAAAACATACTGCCTGCCCGTTCTCAGGACTTACAAAAAAGCCGACTATAAACACTCCTACTGCAATGATAAATAAAATAATGCCAAGTACCAGACCTACTGCTGACTCGTGCACTTTATATACATACTGTTTCATTAAAATCACTTCCTTAATACTTCTAATTATTCACACGCGCGTAAAGCTTATTGGCAATTGCCTGAAGATCTGTAAAATCTTCATCGTCAGATTCCTCAGCGCTAATAATAGCATAAAGTTCTTCTTTAAGAGGAATTATATATTCATCCGCAAAATTAGAAACGAGATATTCAAGAAGGTATTTCTTCCATTCAACATCTCCGCTTTCTAGCACATTTTTGATATATGGTATAAGAATATGCTGGCGCTTTTTCAAAATTTCCGTAAGCTTATCAAATACCGGCCAGTTAGGATCCTGCAGCCATTCAACTAGTTCCATCATTATGATCTGTATTTCAGGATCTGACAGAATATCTATCTTATCAAGACTGCTTTCATCAAATTTATCCGTAGGAACAAGCCGGAATAACTCATCTTCATTAAAATTATTATCTGCCATAAATAAATCCTTTCGGCTGTCATAGGCTTGCCAGTGGGAGTCGTGCCCCGCTTAAGGCTTAATACCTACTCCCTATTTTAAGTCACTTTCTCAAACTTCGCACTATATAACCTATCTTATCCTTTGCGAATTTGATGTCTTTGGCAGCCTGTAAAGGATTTACGCGTTCTTTAAAAATGTTACCAAATTCAAGAGCTAAATAGATGGAGTTTTATATTCTTCCCGGGGTCCGCATGTCTGAGCGAAGCGAGTTTCGGACCCCGGAATATAAAATCCCATATATTTAGCCTTGAATTTTAACATTTTTAAGACAAGTAAATACTTTACAGGCTGCCAAAGATAATCAAATTCGCAAGGGATTCTGTATTATCATATGCGAAGTTTGAGTACCCTACTCAAAGTCGTATTTTAGCCCAATCTGTTTTCTGCACTCATCAAGTATTTCCATTATATCAAGAGTGTTCTTGTGCGTTACATATTTGCTTTCAGTAAGGCCCTGTCTTATCTCATCTGCAACTATATCAAACTCATTAAGATAACTTCCATCAGCAGTTATCTCTTTTTTCATACCTGTACTGTCAGTAAATTCTGCATGATTCGTATAGTGAAGCTCGTTAACCTTTATGGAAGCCTTATCTCCATGCAGCTCCATATTAGGAGTGATTCCTTCTACCACTATAGAGGATATAGCCTTAAACTTCCTTCCATCCTTATAGATGAACCATATTTCTTCATCCCAGTCAATGCCATCTCTTACAGTGCCCTTGCACTCTATGCTGACAGGCTTTCCAAAAAGTTTATACAAATAGTAAACAGCATAAACGCCCACATCAAGGATTGCTCCTCCTGCGGCATCAGGTCTTGTGACTCTTGGAGCATAGTGCTGAGAATCAGTACTCATGTCCGCAATGCAGCTCTCGACATTGCCAAACTCATCATTATCAAGCCACTCCTTGACCTTCCTTGCAATTGGAGAAAACCAGGTCCACATGGCTTCAGCAATATACAGTTTCTTTGAATTAGCAAGTTCTATAACTCCACGGGCCTGTTCTAAATTAACAGTAAATGCCTTTTCACATAAAACGGGCTTTCCATTATTAAGAGCAAGCTTTGCATACTCATAGTGACTGCTATGTGGAGTTACTATATAGACGCCGTCAACGCCTTCTGCTCTTATAGCTTCTTCTGCCGTCTCATAAGGTGTTGCCGAAAATCTGTCTGCAAAATCTTTGCAGGCTTCATATCTTCTGGTATAAGCCGAAACAATTTTGTGCCTTCCGGACTTTGTGATCTGTTCTGCAACTATGTTTGCAAGTTTACCGCATCCAATAAAGCACCATCCGAATTCTTTAGCCATAAGAGTTGTATCCTTTCTTTAGTTGTTAACCTTACAAAGCTTCATTAGTCCAGAGTTTTTGTAACCGCATCATTTAGCATCTGAGCTACAGTCTTGCCATATACAGGGTGCCTTAAATAGGGAGCAATCTCTGCAAGAGGCTTTAAGACAAAGTCGCGAAGATGCATCTCCACATGCGGAATTGTAAGATCCCTGGTATCCATAACAAGATCATCATATAAGAGTATATCAAGGTCTAGTGTTCTTGGTCCCCAGTGTATGATCCTCTCTCTTCCTGCTGCCTTCTCTATTTCATGAAGCTTATCAAGTAGTTCATAAGGTGTATATAAAGTTTCTATTATCATAGCGCTGTTAAGAAAATCGTCCTGCTCAACCCCGCCATAAGGTTTTGTAGTAATATAACTTGCAACCTTTATAACCTTAGTATCAGGAAGCTCACCTATTTTAGTAACAGCTTCATCAAGGTATTTCTTAGTATCCCCAATATTGCTGCCAAGTGCTATAGCTACCTCGTGCCAGGCTCTGTGTATCTTGACACTTACTGTTTCAAGAGGAAGTCCAATAGGAGCACCCGGTTTTTCAAGTTCTATATCTATTTCACGGACAAGGGTATTATTAATAAGAAGATGCCTTGCAAGCTCTTCTGCTGCCCTTTCTATAAGCTTGTAGGTATTAGCAGTCATGAATTCAGTGATCTGGTGACATACTGTTCCATAATTTACAGACATATCAAGATCATCTGTCATTCCTGCTTTTCTGGTATCTACATACATTACGGCGTTAACCACAAACTTCTGTCCAAGTTTATTCTCTTCAGGATATACACCGTGATTGGCAAATACTGTAAGCCCTTTTATTCTTATTTCATCATATGCTTTTTTGCTCATTAAGTATAGCCCTCGTCATTTCTATTGCTCTTTTATTCTCTTTAATATTATGAACTCTGACAAAAGAGGCTCCCTTCATAATACCCATAACAGTTGTCACAAGGGTTCCTTCTACTCTTTCGTCCTTTGGAAGATCAAGTGATAATCCAATCATCGACTTATTGGATGTTGCAAGAAGTACAGGATATCCAAGTGTAAGAAGATCTTCAAGCCTGTTTGTAAGTATAAGATTCTGTTCAAGATTCTTGGCAAAGCCTATGCCAGGATCAAGGATTATCTTGTCCTTACTAACTCCTGCCTTAAGTGCTATATCTATACTATCTTTTAAATCATTTATAACATCTTCCATATAATTAGTATAGTCTGTATCAGGCCTGTTATGCATAAGGCAGCATGGAACGCCGTATTTTGCAGTAATCTCAGCTATTCTTATAACCGAGTTATCCTTATAAAACTTTTCGTATCTAAATCCCCATACGTCATTAACAAGGTCTGCCCCTGCTTTAAGTGCCGCTTCCACAACCTCTGCCTTATAGCTGTCTATAGATACCGGTATATCATATTCCTTCTTGATCATCTCAATTACAGGAACAACTCTTTTTATCTCTTCTTCTGTAGAAATCTGCTCATGCCCAGGCCTTGTTGATTCGCCTCCAACATCTATTATGTCAGCGCCCTCTTCTATCATACTTTCAACATGTCTTCTGGCGCTATCCAGATCATCCCACTTGCCTCCGTCATAAAAAGAGTCAGGTGTTACATTAAGGATTCCCATAATATAACATTTATGGGATGCTCTATCTAAATCGAATTCTCTATTGCCTATCTTCATTGTCTTTAATCCTCATGTCTATAATTACTATATATATATTTCAAGATTGCGCTTCTCCATAGTCCAGTTGCAATCCTTTTGAGCCTTGCACATGTAGCACTGGCGGGATGTCTTGTCAGCAGTATAGATTATGCTTGAAAGCTTGTTGCCTTCATCATTTCCTTTTCTGTGACTTAGTATAGCGTTAATGATCATCCTTTTTTCATCATCCAAAAATCCGCAATCAGATAATATAAGTTCGGAAATCTCTGCTCCAGCCTTATCATGTGGAACTGCATTTTCATATTGCATGGCTCTTCCTATATCATGAAGAAGAGCCGCAGCATATATTATCTCTCTTTCAATCCCAAGATCCTGCTCAAGATTTATGATATAGGCAATCCTTGCAACATCAAGAAAGTGCTCAAAGCTGTGCCTGCAAAAAATCCTGTCCTTTTCAAACTCTTGAAGCTTTACAAAATTTTCTCTATAAAGCGGATGCTCATAAATCTTCTGGCATCTTGGAAGCTTGTCTATTAAAGGTATACTTATCATATGCTCCTTACACTTTTCATCCGTATATCAAAAATAGTATTAATATACTATATCTAAATCAGTTATAATATACATCTAACTTTTATATGCTATATCAAAAGTAGTTTTAATATACATATGGTCATCTATCACCTTCCTATCATATGATAGAAAGTATTCTGAAGATTTATATCCTCTTCAAAGGCTCCTCTTGTAACAACTGTTGTAGTCTTAGTACCGGGCTTACGGATTCCGCGCATTGTCATGCACATATGCTCAGCTTCTACAAGTACCATGACTCCTTTTGGATGGAGTTCTTTGACAAAAGCATCTGCTATCTGAGCTGTAAGTCTTTCCTGAACCTGAAAACGTTTTGCAAAAACGTCAACTGTACGGGCGATCTTACTAAGTCCCACAACTTCTCC
>NZ_JAILQF010000022.1 GCF_024699075.1 Butyrivibrio sp. | reverse complement strand
CCAGGATATTCCTGATTCTATCCTTAAGTCTGTTGCTATAAGATAATATTTTCCTGTATCAGAATTTCTTACAATAAAAGGATCCCTGACTCCTTTCATGCCGATATTTGAATAAAGAACAGGCTGGCCGTTATTAAGATCAGTAAAGAAAAGGCCATCTTTACTTAAGGAAAAGTAAACCTGCTCGCCATCTTTGTGCTCACCTGTAAAGTGAACGAATAAATAAGCTGCCATAAATCCCCCTTATAGATTTAAATAAATCAAATTTGCAAGTGAAAATATAGTTTATAAAGTGCAAAGTTTGAATTAAATAACTTATAATTACAACCTTTATATTATTAAGTTTAAAAGCGTATAAAGCAAGGGTTTTTACTTACTCTTTCTAATATTTTAATAAATTTTAGATTCTTGAATGTGTGATTCACCTGATATGGAAAGACGCTGTAAACTGCAAGCCTAAGCTATTATTATGTGCTATAATTTTATTGCATTTATTTTTCTGTATGGGGGATGACCAAGTATTATGCTGAGTTTATCACTAAGACACATTTCAGAGGTCTTTCTATATGAATATTATATGAATCCCGGTGAATATGAGATATCAGAAGAAGACCTTTCAAGGCCTCACCTTGATAAGGCTAATTCTCTTTTGACTGAGCAAAAAAATAATGAAGCTCTGCAGGAATTTCTTGCAGCAAATATGGAAAATCCGGTTAGCTTTGAAGCTATTTCCGGAATCATTATCTGCTGTAAGCGCCTTGGAGATATAGAAGGTGAATATAAGTATACTCAGGATATGTACAAGCTGTGCTGCACAAGGGCAGAACTTGCCACATATTATAGAAACCTTGGCTGGTATTATCTTGAAAATTATAAGCCATATCTAGCAGCTGCTATATACAGATACAGTACCTACTTTCAGAAGAGTCAGGCTGCAGAAGATGAGATTAAGTACCTTGAAACAGCGCTCAATAAGCCTATGGGACAAGAGTCTCCTGAGCAGATATTGAAAATCCTGGAAGATAATAATATAGAAAAGGGACCGTCTAATGTGACACTTGCTCTTTTGATAAAAGCAGGAGAAGAAGCTGAGCAAAATGGCAATTTTATGCAGGCAAATGACTGCTATATGATGGTCTATGATCTTACAGGTGATGAAGAAATTAGTGATAAAATAAATATGATAAGCGAGAAGATGCAGTAAGCTTGTAAAATCTTAAAGACATAAATAAAACATAATAATTAAGGCAAGAGGAAGGTAAAAGGGTTATGGAAGAAAAGAACTTAAACGAAGTTACAAATTCAGAGAATCAGAAACAGGAGTCTATGGAAGATTATGCAGATGTACTTGAGAGATCTTTCAGAAAACTCGAAGTTGGAGATGTAGTAGAAGGAATAGTTTCAGGAGTTGAAGAGACAAGCGTCACAGTAGATCTTGATTACTACGCACCAGGAATCATAAAGCTTGAAGATCTGTCTGATGATCCGCATTTTTCTATCAGAAATGATATTCATGCAGGAGACAAGATCTCAGCAACAATAAAGCGTATGGATGATGGAAGAGGCAATATCCTTCTTTCCAAAAAAGAGGCTAATAAGGTGCTTGCCTGGGATAAATTTAAAGGTCTCCTTGAATCTGGAGAAGTGGTAAGTGTTAAGGTATCTGAAGCTGTAAAAGCAGGTGTTGTAGCTTATCTTGAAGGCGTTAGAGCTTTCATACCTGCATCAAAGCTTGCACTTTCTTTTGTAGAAGAGAATGATCTTGAAAATTATGTTGGCAAGACCATCGACGTTCAGGTTATCACAGTAGATGAAGAGAACAGCAAGCTCGTTCTTTCTGCCAAAGAGATTTTGAGAAAAAAAGCTGATGAAGAAAGACTTACTAAAGTATCAAATGTTGAAGTAGGTCTTGTAACAGAAGGAACTGTAGAGAGCCTTCAGAACTATGGAGCCTTCATAGATCTTGGAAACGGACTTTCAGGACTTGTCCATATCTCACAGATAGCAAATCAGAGAATTGCTCATCCAAGCTCTGTTCTTAAAGTTGGACAGAAGGTTAAAGTTAAAGTAATTGCTATTAAAGATGGTAAGCTTTCACTTTCCATGAAGGCACTTGATGATGTCATGGCCAAAGAGATCACGGAAGAAGAAATTGAATATAAGAGTGAAGGAGAAGCTACAACAACACTTGCTGATCTTCTTAAAAAGGCAGGATTCTGATAGGAAAGGAGTTTTCTTATGAGTGAAGAAATTGAAAGACTGAAAGAGATTATCAGACAGACCGATAACATAGTATTCTTCGGCGGTGCAGGCGTATCAACAGAAAGTGGTATTCCCGATTTCAGAAGTCAGGACGGATTGTACAACCAGAAATACAAATATCCGCCTGAACAGATCGTAAGTCATACTTTCCTTACAAGAAAACCTGAAGAATTCTATGAATTTTATAAAGACAGAATGATATATCAGGGGGCAAAGCCCAATAAAGCCCATATAAAACTTGCACAGTGGGAAAAAGAGGGCAAGTTAAAAGCAGTTGTAACGCAGAATATAGACGGATTACACCAGGCTGCAGGATCTAAAAATGTATTAGAACTCCACGGAAGCACTTTAAGAAATTACTGCTTAAAGTGTGGTAAGCGCTATGATATAGATTACGTCATTAACTCAGAAACAACTATTCCTTACTGCGAATGCGGCGGAATGGTAAGACCTGATGTTGTCCTTTATGAAGAAGGACTTGATATGAATGTCATAGAGCAGGCTGTATCATTTATATCAAATGCAGATGTTCTTATAATAGGTGGAACTTCACTGGCAGTATATCCTGCTGCAGGACTTATAGATTATTACAAGGGTGATAAGCTTGTCGTAGTCAATAAATCTGCAACACCAAGAGATTCTCAGGCAGACCTTTTGGTACAGGGAAGTATAGGAGAAGTCTTTGACCAGCTTCCATGAGGGTTCAAGAAACACGAGGATATATATGCAAATAGAAGTAGGAGATATTGTAACTCTAAAGAAAAAGCATCCATGCGGATCATTTGAGTGGGAAGTCTTAAGAAACGGAGCGGATTTCAGACTTAAATGCGTAGGATGCGGGCATCAGATAATGATTGCCAGAACAGCACTGGAAAAAAACGTAAAAGCGATCAGGCATAAAGATTAAACTAATTATCTGACAATTTGATCTTTTGAATGAAAAATGCAATTTTACGTTAAAAAGCTTGCAAATAAAGGCTGTTCATGCTATTATGAAACTCCGTGATATAAATTCCTTGCTTCTGCTGCAGCATTATTATATGTATCACACGCTGCACATGCAGGCGGAAGCCAGAGACCAAAAGGAGGTAACAACAGCATGAACAAGTACGAATTAGCCGTTGTTGTCAGCGCAAATGTTGATGATGAAGCAAAAACAAAGGCCGTTGACAAGTGCAAGGCACTGATCGAGCGTTTCGGAGGCACAGTTACGAACGTAGACGATTGGGGTAAGAAAAAGCTTGCTTATGAGATTCAGAAGCAGACTGAAGGTTTCTATTACTTCATCCAGTTCGACGCTGAAGCAACAGTTCCAGCTGAGCTCGAGTCACGTGTTCGCATTGTGGACAACGTCATCAGATACTTATGCGTTAGAAACGACGAGGCATAAGAAAGAGGACAAGACAGATGAATAAAGTTATACTTATGGGACGTTTAACAAGAGATCCGGATGTAAGATACAGTCAGGGAGAAAACCCACTTGCAATCGCAAGATACACACTGGCAGTTGATCGTAGATTCTCAAGAAGAGATAACGGTGACGGACAGCAGACAGCAGATTTCATTTCCTGTAAAGCTTTTGGTAAAGCCGGTGAATTTGCTGAGAAGTATTTTCACAAGGGAACCAAGATTTGTGTAACAGGTAGAATTGAAACTGGTTCTTACACAAACAAGGATGGCGTCAAAGTATATACTACAGAAGTCGTTGTAGAAGATCAGGAGTTCGCAGAAAGTAAGAACAGCAGCGGACAGGGAGATTATTCCCAGCCAGCAGCATCTGGATCTGCAGCACCTGTAGCGGCAGCTGATGGTTTCATGAATATTCCTGATGGAATTGATGAAGAACTGCCGTTCAACTAATGGTCAGCAGTTTAAGCTGACTAGAATTTGATAGGAGGCAAACCAAATGGCTTTCAATAAAGAAAGATCCGAAGCACCTCGTAGAAAAGGTGGCATGCACAGAAGAAAGAAAGTTTGCGTATTCTGTGGTAAGGATCATGCAATTGATTACAAGGATGCAGCAACACTTAAGAAGTATGTTTCCGAGAGCGGAAAGATTCTTCCTAGAAGAATCACAGGAAACTGCGCTAAGCACCAGAGAGAGATCACTGTTGCTATTAAGCGTGCAAGACATCTTGCAATTATGCCATACGTAGCAGACTAATAGTCAGCAATAAGGTATATAATTATAAGACACTTTTTAGAAGAGATTCTAAGAAGTGTCTTTTTTTGTATGTGTATCTTTACATTTTTTCTTATTCAAATTCGTTAAAT
>NZ_JAILQF010000442.1 GCF_024699075.1 Butyrivibrio sp. | reverse complement strand
GGAACTGTATTGCAGCTGATATTGCAGAACTTAGCTGCAATTTGTAGAACATTGGTAAAAAGTAAAGATGTGGAGAATGCGAAATATCTCCGATTACAAGTATATCACAGAATACAGCATTATGAAACGAAAAATCGCAATTATTCATCAAAAGAGTTATGGGGTTATGTAAACCTGATAATATTGCCTGAACTTTGAAAGAAAAAGTTTATGCCATCCCTTGGGATTTGGCTTATGCGAGAAGTTAATAAAGTATTTGTTTGTCTTAAAAATATTATAATTCAAGGTTTAATATCTGGAGTTTTATATTCAGGGGTCCGAAACTCGCTTCGCTCAAACATGCGGACCCCAAAAAGAATATAAAACTCCATCTATCAAACTCTTGAATTAAATAATATTTTTAAAGAGCGCACAAATTCTTTATTAACTTCTCGCAGCACCAAATCTCCAAGGGATGTTGCGACTAAGTTTCCTCAAAGTTCAGGTGATTTTATCAGTTTTTACATAATTATATTTGTTTCTTTTAATGTGGGCGGAGCTTGTTTTCGTTTGGGGAGGGGAGCAAGGGGGACTTCGCCAGTGGGAAGTTTGGCGCCAAAGCTCACAATTATCCTTGTCGTCAACAATTAATAAGCGTATAACCATACATTCTTGAATATTTCATTTAAGAATGTATAATTTATTAGAGATTTACATTAAACTATTAGGATTCAAAGTATTTAATATATCATTATTATTTATGGAAAGGACATTAGTTATGTCATATGAGATAGATTTTAAGAAGCCGTGCCATGTTTATTTTATGGGTATTGGCGGTGTTTCAATGTCTGGTCTTGCCCAGATTCTTGTAAGCAAGGGTTTTAAGGTTTCAGGATCAGATAATAAAGAGTCAGATACTACCAGACATCTTGAGAGCATGGGTATCAAGGTATTCTATGGTCAGAGGGCCGAGAATATTGCAGCTGCAGGCGATATTAACGTTGTCGTATATACTGCTGCAATACATCCTGATAATCCGGAATTTGCTGCTGCAAAAAATGCAAATCTTCCTATGATAACAAGAGCTGTCCTTCTTGGTCAGGTGATGCTTGAATATAAGCTTCCTATTGCAATATCAGGAACTCATGGTAAGACTACAACTACTTCCATGATATCTGAGATCCTTCTTTGCGCAGATGCTGATCCTACTATATCAGTAGGTGGTAATCTTAAAGCCATTAATGGTAATACAAGGGTTGGCGGAGACAAGTTCTTTGTTGCAGAGGCTTGTGAATATACCAATTCATTTTTGTCGTTCTTCCCTAAAATGAGTATTATCCTTGATATTGATGCTGACCATCTGGACTTCTTCAAGGATCTTGATGATATAAGACAATCATTTAGAAAGTTTGCTGAGCTTCTTCCTGATGATGGTCATCTTATTATTAATACTGATATTCCTAATGTTGAAGAGATCTGTGGCAATCTTAAATGTAAGGTTATTACTTACGGTTCATCAGATTCTTCTGATTACTATGCAAGTGATATAACTTATGACTCTTTTGCCAATGCTTCATTTACAGCACACAGAAAGGGGCTTGAAGATATCAAGGTAACTCTTAAGGTTCCGGGAGAACATAACGTATTCAACGCTCTTTCTGCTATAGCAGCAGCTGACCTTTGCGGTGTTTCTTCTGATGATATAGTAAAGGGTCTTGCAGCATTTACAGGTACTGACAGACGATTCCAGTACAAGGGCACTACAAACGGTGTAAACGTTATCGACGACTATGCTCATCATCCGACAGAGATCGCTGCAACTTTAAATACTGCAAAGAGCTATCCTCACAATAAAATATGGTGCGTATTCCAGCCTCATACTTATACAAGAACAAAGGCTTTAATGGCTGATTTTGCCAAGGCTCTTTCACTTTCTGATGAAGTAGTTCTGTGCGATATTTACGCAGCTAGAGAGACAGACAATCTTGGTATCTCTTCAAGAACCTTGCAGGAAGAAATCATAAAAAACGGCCACTCTTGTCATTATTTTCCAACCTTTGATGAGGTCGAAAAATTTCTTCTGAAAAATTGCACTAAGGATGATTTGTTGATAACAATGGGTGCCGGAGATGTATATAAAATCGGCGATCATATGCTTGGCAAATAATTTTTCCACATTGTCCACATTTTAAACCGGATTTTTGCTTCGAAAACCTTTAAGATAACAACCGTTACATTCACATCCCCAAAGGCTTGTAAATGTGGCGGTTTATTTTTATAACTTCCACATTATCCACTATCTCCACACTGATTTTACAA
>NZ_JAILQF010000439.1 GCF_024699075.1 Butyrivibrio sp. | reverse complement strand
ATTGATAAGTTTGAACATATTTCCAAGATGGCTACGGAAACAATGATGATGCTCAATCACAGTATTGAAGCCTATGTTGAGAAGGATATTGAAAAGGCAAGAGAAGTCATAGAACATGACGATGTTGTTGATGATCTGTTTGTGGAAGCCAAAAATGATGTTATTAAGCTTATACTTAATAATCCTGAGGAAGGAGAAGAAGCAACAGATATCCTTATGGTTGCAAAGTACTTTGAAAGAATTGGTGATCATGCGACCAACATTGCAGAATGGGTTATCTATTCTTTAAAAACATCAGAAGATTATGATGATGTATAAAGCTTTTGCCTTCTGATAATTAAGACTAGTCAGAAGGATTAAAGCTTTTTCATATTAGTTGTAATTATATTTTAATGCTGGTTAGAGATAATAATTATTGACAGAGAATATGGGCTGTAATTTTACATAGATTTTACATAAGAATATACCTACATTTTACTTTCGCTATTTATTCTGATAAATGGATAAGAATAATAAAAAGGAAAGAAAATGTATGGATATTTTTAGTGTACTAAATATGATAGGCGGTCTTGCTTTATTTCTTTATGGAATGAGTCTTATGGGAGACAGTCTTTCCAAGATGGCTGGTGGAAAGCTTGAAAAGGTTCTTGAAAAGCTTACTAAAAAGAGGATATTTGCAGTACTTCTTGGAGCTGGTGTAACTGCAGTGATTCAGTCATCATCTGCTACGACAGTTATGGTCGTTGGATTTGTAAATTCAGGGATAATGAAATTGTCACAGGCAGTTGGCATTATTATGGGTGCCAACATTGGTACGACGATCACATCCTGGATGTTATCGCTTACAGGAATTGAAGGTAGTAACATTTGGCTTAAACTTCTCAAGCCATCTTCCTTTTCACCTGTTCTTGCTGCTATAGGTATTATTCTTGTAATGACAGGAAAAAATGAATCAAAGAAAAAAGATATTGGCGGAATACTAATAGGCTTTGCAATTCTTATGTTTGGAATGGAGACTATGAGTAGTGCCGTTTCAGGGCTTGCTGATAATGCTGCATTTACAAATATGATGACAGCTTTTAGTAATCCTTTACTTGGAATGGCAGTAGGTGCAATTCTTACTGCGATCATTCAAAGTTCATCGGCATCAGTTGGTATACTTCAGGCACTTTGCGTAACAGGTGCAGTTCATTATTCCGTGGCGCTGCCTATTATAATGGGTCAGAATATTGGAACCTGCGTGACAAGTATTATTTCATCTATTGGTGCAAATAAGAATGCAAGACGTGCTGCAATGGTACATCTGTATTTCAATCTTATCGGAACCATTATATTTATGGTTGTATTCTATTCAATTAATCCATTTATTGATTTTGCATTTTTGAATGAATCTGCAAATGCTGCAGGAATTGCTGTTATACACAGTCTTTTTAATATAGGTGCGACACTTCTTTTATTCCCGTTTGCTGATAAGCTTGTAAAGCTTGCAGAAATTACCATTAGAGACGGAGCAGCTGAAGAAAAAGAAGAATATGCTGTTTCTATCGATGAAAGATTTCTTGAAAGCCCTGCATTTGCTATGGAGCTTTGCAGGGATAAGATAAGGGAAATGGCAGAGCTTGTGCAAAAGTCCATGGGACTCGCTCTTGAAGTATTGCAGGAGTATAATGAGGACAAATGCAAAGAAGTAATAAAGATTGAATCAATTGCTGATAAATATGAAGATGTACTTGGATCATATCTTGTAAAACTATCCGGTAAAAATCTTTCTACAACAGATAGCCAGAGCTTGTCTATAATCCTTCATAGTCTTAGCGATTTTGAAAGAATTTCTGATCATGCCATGGAGATTGTAAAGGCAGCAGAAAAGATCAATAAAAAGGATCTTTCTTTTACCAAAAGTGCTAAAAGAGAGATAAGCACATTGTGCAGGGCTGTTAATGATATATGCAGTTTGACCGTAAGTAGCTTCTGCCAGGGAAATGATGAAATGGCTACTCATGTAGAGCCTTTAGAGGAAGTAATTGACACTTTATCCAAGAAGATCAAAAAGAATCATATTAAAAGGCTTAGGAAAGGCAAGTGTTCTATAGAGCTTGGATTTATACTTGAAGATATATTGACAGGACTTGAGAGAGTTTCTGATCATTGCTCTAATATAGCAGTTGAGATGATCACAATATATGACAATGATTATAGTACTCATGAGTATTTTAAGAACTTTTCACAGGATGAGAGAGCATCTTTTGACAGTGAATACCATAATTTATTACAGATGTATCCTCTTAAAAAGTAAAGCATTGGGAGAATTAGATGGCACTTATTTATATAGTCGAAGATGATGATAGCATAAGGGAGATAGAAGAGTTTGCACTTATGAATGCAGGACATAAGGTTTTGGGATTTAACTGTGCAGGAGATTTTTATAAAAAGATAGATGAAGTTATTCCTGATCTGTGTCTTGTGGATGTGATGCTTCCTGATGAAAATGGAAATGAAATTGTAAAAAGGCTCAGAAGAAATTCCAATACCAAAAAGCTTCCTGTTATCATGGTAACAGCTAAGACAACAGATCTTGATCTGGTAAAAGGAATAGAAGATGGAGCAGATGATTATATTAAAAAGCCATTCTCTGTAATGGAGCTGATTTCAAGGGTTAAGGCTCTTCTTAGAAGGACTCTTGCAGAGAATGTCAAAGAACTGACGCTTGATAGCCTTGTTATAAATAATGATAAGCATGAGGTTTCAATAGATGGAAATCTTGTAGAACTTACATATAAGGAATACGAGCTTTTATCCCTATTTGTAAGAAATCAAGGTATTGTACTTAACAGGGACACTATCATGGATCAGGTTTGGGGAACTGATTATGAGGGTGAATCAAGAACTATTGATATGCATGTAAAAACCCTTCGTAAAAAGCTTGGAGACTATGGCTCCAGAATTAAAACTGTGAGAAACGTAGGATATGTGATCGAATGAAAAGTAAGATAAATGTAAGACTTGTAGGTATCGCAATTCTTGCGGTTATTTCTACAGTCATAGGGATTACAATTATATATTACAATCTGTTTCAGCAGCAGGTTAGAACTGAACTTTCTATTAGCGCAAAGCTTCTTAAGGATACTCATTATTTTGAGTCTGTTGATATTAATACAGATGAAATAGATCTTTCGACGGATATAGATGAACTTCGTGTGACCTGGATCGATTCAGATGGAACGGTTTTGTATGATAACGATGCATCAGCCAAGCTTCTTTCTAATCATAATGACAGACCGGAGATAATAGAAGCCTTTAAAAATGGTGAAGGAGAGACTGTCAGAAGGTCAGATACGATGAATGAGAATACATTCTATTATGCTGTTCTTCTTGATAATGGAACAGTACTAAGAGTAGCTACAAATGCTCAAAGTCTTCTGTCACTGTTTATGTCTGCAGCACCTATAATTGCTCTTATAATACTTCTTATAATTGCTATATGCATTGCTATTTCACATATGCTTACAAGACTTCTTTTGCTTCCTATAGAAACAATGGCTGCAAATCTGGAGAATGCAGATTACGAATCTCCTTATAAAGAGCTTGATCCTCTTGCAGAGATGCTTAGAAGTCAGCATACAGATATTCTGGCTGCTGCAAAAGCAAGACAGGATTTTACAGCAAATGTATCTCATGAGCTTAAGACTCCACTTACAGCAATTTCAGGGTATGCTGAACTTTTGGAAAGCGGTATGGTCACAGAAGAGCAACAAAATCACTTTTATCAGGAAATAAGAAAAAATGCAGACAGGCTGCTTGCACTTATAAATGACATAATAAGATTATCTGATCTGGATAGGAAAGGTCATGAACCTTCTTTTGAAGATGTTGATTTATATGAAGTTGTAAATGAGTGTATGGAAGAACTCAGTGAAAATGCAAGACAAAGAAGTATTAACATTTCGCTTGAAGGCAGTTCCTGTCAAGTATGCGGAAATCGTGACATGTTAAAGGAACTTGTTGAGAATCTTGCACAGAATGCTATCAGATACAATAATGCGGATGGTAAAGTTATGATTTCTGTGTTAAATAAAAATGGTAGTGTTATCCTTACAGTTAAGGATAATGGAATAGGAATTCCTGCTTCAGAGCAGCAGAGAGTATTTGAAAGATTTTACCGAGTAGATAAGAGCAGATCAAAAGCTACAGGTGGTACAGGCCTTGGTCTTGCAATTGTAAAGCATATTGTTGAGATTCATGATGCTAAGATTGAACTTGATAGTGCTCCCGGAGTAGGAACTACTATATCTGTCATATTCTGATGGTCATATAAATGATAATGTATGAGGAAGTAACTACTTAATAATCCTATAAATATAAAAGGCGATAAATCAGTCATCTATTAACTTTGAGCCTCTTTTAGCAAAAAGTGAACAGATGAATGGTTTATCGCCTTTTGAAGTTACTTTGATAACATTAAGAAATAAAGACATGAGTTTTAATCATGCATGTTCTTTAAAGTACCATAAAGAGTGTACCAATACCGATAAGTATACATCCGATAACAGACTTTATAGTGAACTGCTCATGGAGGAAGATGAATGCAAGTATAAGGGTTATTACTACGCTTAGTTTATCGATAGGAACTACCTTTGACGCTTCTCCTATCTGGAGAGCCTTGTAATAGCACAGCCATGATGCTCCTGTAGCAAGTCCTGAAAGAACGAGGAAGATCCAGCTTTTCTGCGTGATATCTCCTATCCCTTTTTGGGTATTGGTAATAAATACCATGGCCCATGACATAATAAGAACTACCGCTGTACGTATAGCTGTTGCAAGATTGGAGTTAACACCTTCTATACCGATCTTGGCAAGAATTGAAGTAAGAGCAGCGAAAACTGATGAAAGAATAGCAAATAGTAACCACATAATATACACCTCTTTTTTAGTGAAATATTTTATTTCAGGTTCTTTTTACATATTATTATCATACATCTTTAGTGGGTGATGACAATAGCCGAGGATCTATTGAAGAAGTGATAGGACACCCCTGATTTGTCTGGTTCGCCTGAGCGAGCATTGACTGGCCCGCTTGAGCAAGGTTGAGAATCAACCTGCTGATACAGATTCTTACCATATCTATCTCCCTCACCATAGGCACCACATCCTTATAGTTAATATATTTATCGACAATGAAAAATATATTGTTTACAATTTTAATTAGTTAAAGGAATTAAAAAAATTTGCCAAGATCGATTTAAAACATGTATGGATTACCTTGGATTAAAATATATAAAATGATCAAGATAACCCATCACCTTTAGGTGGTGGGAATATCTTGATTTCGGGTGCGGGGTTATAAACCCCGTACCCGTAGAACTGCGTCAGCAGTGATTTTATAACGAGTAAAAAGCTAAGCGTTTGCGAGTTTAACAGGAGCATAGCCTGTGCTGACTACTTTTTGACTACTTTTGATGCCCAAAAAGGAAGAAACAATTCAGTAGCGGATAAAATGGCAAATAAAGAAGCAAATAAAGTAGCGAATAAAGTAGCGAATAAAGTAGCAAATAAAGTAGCAAATAAAGTGGCAAATAAAGTAGCAAATAAAGTAGCGAAAAAGAGTAGCAAAAAAGCAATGAATAGAGTATAATTCATGATAGTGGGAAGTAGCTGAGATGATTTGAAAACAGTTGCAGTGCTAATAATAGTGTGTTTGGGAGTCGAGTGGCAGTGAATATAGGAGTAGAAACAGAAAAGATAGAGTTCAAGAAAACAACTGGTGAGCTCCGGGAAGGAATAACTTCATTGGCATCTATGCTCAATAAGAATGGCTATGGAGTACTATATTTTGGAGTTAAGGACAA
>NZ_JAILQF010000336.1 GCF_024699075.1 Butyrivibrio sp. | reverse complement strand
GTTTTTGCAAAATTGCAATGTGCGCAGACAGGGACTACGAGAAGTTTCAGGGTCGAGGGATTGAGATAGTATCTCCTGATGAGATTGGAAACTGTGACTGCCAAAAGATTGTCATAGCGAATTCTTTTGGGGCTACAAGGGATGCAATTGCCAGAGATCTGAAGGACAGATTTCCTGATAAGACGATTATAAATATGGATATGGAAATGGTTGAGAATGCTGACATTATAAGGATGCTCAATGATTAATCTTGAAAACTTACTAAATAAAAATATAGCAATTTACGGTCTTGGCACCGAAACAGAGAGGTTCATTGCGCAGCATGGCGATGGCCTTAGTATTGTTGGCCTTTTGGATGGCTTTTGGGATTCAGGTGAGATGTATGGGCACCGAATTATATCTCTAGACGAGGCAGTGAAGGTTGGGGTGCATACAATTATTGTGGTTGCAAGGCCTGGGTCTTGTAAAGCGATAGCAAAGCAAATTGGTGAAAGGTGTGCTAAAGAGGGAATAAAACTACTAGATGTCAGAGGGAAGAATCTCCTAAAGAAGACTGAGGTAGCCTATGATTTTGAAGGCATTCAGGCTGGTTCAGAGAAAGAACTGATGGATGAAATTGATAAAGCAGATGCCGTGAGTTTCGACCTATTTGATACCCTTGTTGTCAGGAAAGTATTTGAATATACAGATGTCTTTGACCTTGTTGATTATAAGTTAAGGCAGAATGGAATAGTAATAGATGACTTTGCTAAAAGGAGACTTGGTTTAGAAAAAGAGTTATCTAAGAGCTGTGCCCCTAAGTTGGTTGATATTTACGGACGACTATTGGAAGATTGTGGCGATGTTTCTTTGAGTGCAGAAGATATGGCAGAGCTTGAGCGAAAGATAGACCAAGGCCTTATTGTAAAGAGGGCCGGAATGGATGAAGTTTTTAGTCATGCCAAGGTGTGTGGGAAAGTCTATATCACTACAGATTGCTATTATTCAAAAAGACAGATAGAAGAACTTCTTAATGATCTGGGGATAAACGGATATCAAGATATCATTATTTCATGCGAATATGGAAAAGCCAAGAATCAGGGGCTTTTTGACGTGCTCAAAGACCAGGTAAGAGATGCCTTTGGTGGAAAAGAAAATACAAAGATTCTCCATGTAGGAGATGATGAATATACAGATATTGAATCTGCGGAAAAATCAGGGATAGATACTTTCAGAGTATTGAACGGCCGAGATCTCTTTTACACCCTAGGAGGACTTGGGATTGAAGCTGAAATGCAATCAATAGCAGATAAAGTCAAGCTTGGGATGGTTTTTTCAAGGCTGTTTGGAGATCCATTCTGCTTTGAAAAGAATGAAAAGAAACTGAGTGTGAGTTCTGCTTATGAACTGGGATATGATTTTATAGGCCCGCTAATGGTTGATTTTACTCATTGGTTTAAGGAAATGGTGCATAAGGCTGATATTGATGAAATACTGTTTTGTGCCAGGGACGGGTATCTGCTTCAAAAGCTCTATTCCCAAATAGATAATAGTATTGATTCGAAGTATTTCCTGACATCCAGAACAGCAGCGATAAGAGCCGGAATGGAGAGTGCTGCGGATGTTGAATATGTTGATAGCATGCGTTTTTTTGGCGACGACAGGAAAGCATTACAGGTAAGGTTCGGAATAGATAAAGAGTTTGACAGCGCAGGGGGCAGGACGGCTCTAATAATAGAAAAATCAAATCAACAGAAAGAAAATTATAAAAAGTATATTGAAAAGATTGGTGCTAAGGGAAAGCAAATAGCGGTGTTTGATTTTGTTGCTAAGGGAACGTCACAGCTCTTTTTGCAAAAACTCTTCGATGGGCATCTGAAGGGATTTTATTTCCTGCAGCTTGAGCCAGAGTTCATGCAGAGGAATAATCTTGATATACAGCCATTTTACAGTGATGAGGAGAGAGATGCCAGCGCAATATTTGACGATTATTATGTGTTGGAGACTATTGTAACTTCTCCAGATCCATCGGTGGATGAGTTTGATCTTGAGGGCAACCCTGTGTTTGCGATTGAGACCAGAAGCTCAGAATCCATCCGGTGTGCAATGGATATTCAGGCTGGGATAGAAGCATTTTTCAAGGATTATATTGGTATTGCGCCTGAGGAACATAGGACAATTAATAAGAGGATGGATGAAAAACTTTTGTCACTGATAAAGAAGGTTCATGTTAATGACGAAGAGTTCTATAAGTTGGTGGTAGAAGATCCGTTCTTTGGAAGGATGACGGATATACGAGAAGTACTTTAATAAACAAGTATCGAAAGATAGCAACTTGTCAAGGCTATCTTTCGATACTAGGTCTTGCTACGGGATAGCTTTCTTATCGATTCTATTTTATAATACTGAGCTTTATGGCTTTATCATTGCCAATTATTAGTTGTATTTTATTCTGATCAATCAGTGAGTTGACAGTTTTACTGAGTTTTGCTGTGATTCCTTTATACCCCATTGCTGTCGAAAGCTCTGTTAACGACATTGGTGAAGTCTTAAGTATTTTTAATATCTTCTCTACATATTTATCTTGCTTAGTGATAGTTGCTTTAAAATATTCATGAATATCAATATATACAGACAGATATTCACGCTCTATGTTTATTTCAAATCGTAGTTTGGGAGAACCAATGTTTGCTAATGCTTTTCTTGCATTTGGATAACCAGTGTTTCTGCCTTTGATTAAATGGAGCTTTTTTAAGAAATCCCCAATTCTTCTATTTCGGTAAACGTTTGCGATTATACCGTCTTGTTCAATTTGTTGATCAGATATGATTCTATCAAAGCTGTGAAAACTGGTTATTTCGATGCATGAAGGAGTGATTTTGACAGTAATAGGCTCGTTTACCTGGTAAGATCTGTGATAAACAGCATTTGAGAGAATTTCTTCAATTGCTTCAAACGGATAGTTGTATACAGTTACAGCTTCTGCCTGATCTTTTACCTTTATGATAGCGGTTTTTATAACGTAGTTCTTTATATATGAAAGAGCATTAGTGAGTTGACGCTGTATTGGGCCTGTGAATGTTTGCTCTATCATGTTACTGCCGGTTGGGTCCGGAATATCAACGACTTCAATTCTAGCGTAGTGAAAATATTTTTCAGGATGTTCGCTGAACATCAGGATTCCAACGTTAAGAGGCTTTTGTCTCTCTGGAGGACCGCCTATTATTATCAAATTAACCACTAAAAACTTTGAAAGATTAAAAAATAATAGTAATATTTGCTTTATACCTAAGTTTTTAATATATTTTGTACGATATACATATTGAAGTTATACGTTTGGGCTTGTGCATTCTAAGAAGAACATGGACGTACTTTTATGTACACAGCCTTGAGTCTCCTTATCAAGGATGAAGGGAGATGGCTATGGTTATACAGCATAATTTAT
>NZ_JAILQF010000380.1 GCF_024699075.1 Butyrivibrio sp. | reverse complement strand
AAAGAGATTTTTGAGAAAAAGAGGGATTTAAACAGTACAGTGCCAAGAACGGCCATCAAGACAATAGGTTCTGCGTATGAAAGAAGCGAAACAGCAGCCAGAAAAGAATTGATTAGTCTGTATGGCCATACACAGGGATTGGAAGATGACATAAGAAAACTGTATTCCGATGAGAAAATCTTTTTAAAAGCGTTATATGACTTTGCTGAAATATATGATCTTTGGTATATGGGGGTGAAATGATGCAGAAAATAAGAATAAAACTTATGTCTGATCTTTGCGCTGGTAACGGTGAAAGCGTTGGGTACAGTATAGATAGTGATATCTGCGCGGATAATTATGGATTTCCATATATACCAGGGAAGAGAATTTTGGGATGTCTTCGTGATTCAGCTGTACAGTTAGGAATATTTGGACTACAAGAAGCAGACAAGAATACGATTGATGAAATATTTGGCAATGAAAATGGAAAAGAAGGCAAGCTGAGCATTGGTAATGCAACTATTCCCGGTATTGATTCATTACATGATTATATTCTTGATCTTAAGAACGACGGCAAAAAAGATTACTTGATCAGGCAGTCAACTTCAGAAAAAATCATGAGATGCTACTCTTCAGTTAGAGGGCAGACGAAAATAGGCTCTGATGGAAAAGCTGAAAGCGGAAGCCTTAGATTTGTGAGGGTTTTAAATCAGTATGATCCGATAACAGGAAAAGAGCTGGAATTTGTTTGTCAGGTCAATACAAACAATCTTAATGATACAGAACGCTCATTAGTTATATCAGCATGCAAGACGCTTAATCATATTGGGTTAAACAGAACTCGTGGTTTAGGTAATGTACTAGTGATACCTGAGTTTGATAGTGATAGCTCAGAAGCGTCGCAAATAACGGTTCAAGACCATTCAACTGCTCATAATGAAAATGTCCTAATTAAATACCATGTAGAATTTGAATCACCGATTACGGTTCAGGAATATATGGAAAATGGTGCGCAGATACAGGCTCGAACGATGATAGGTCTTTTCTCAAGAATATATTTGAAAGAGCATAAAGAAGCTGACGAGATCTTTACAAAACTCTTCCTGGACGGAACGGTAAAATGGTCAGCTCTTACTCCTGTGATTAATGGGAATATTTCAACCCCTGTACCTGCTATGATGATGAAACTTAAAAATGATAGAGGAAAAATAGAGAATATTTATGCTGCAAAAGATTCCGAATGGAAGAAGAAAAAACCCAAAAGTCTCGACGGGTATTTTGCATCATTTGATAATGATAAGCGAAAGATATATATTTCTCAGCCGGAAACGCAGACAGATTATCACAACCGAATTAATGAAATTGAGAATTCCGACAGAGCTAAAAAGGGACTGTACATGCAGGAGTCACTTAAACAGGGAATGGTATATGGCGGATATGTGATTCTCCCCAAAGAGTTTATCGGAACCATAGAGAAACTATTATGTGCAGGACAATTAAAGCTTGGAAGAAGCAAGAAGACCCAATACGGAATGGCAACAATAAAAAATATTTCTATTGAGGACTATTGTCCGCAGACAATATCTGTAGAAAATGATGAACCTTTGGTTGCAATACTTAAAAGTGATCTTGTCCTTCAGAATAATGCTGTTTTTTATACGGATAATGATCATGTCAGAAAGGAAATAGCAAAAGCTTTTGACCTTAATGAAGAGGTTGTATCCGAAATGAATGATATCTGCAGATATCGTGTTCTTACCGGATATCATGGCATGTGGCAGATGCAGAAACCCAAAATCCAAGCTATCATGGGTGGAAGTGTATATTGTTTTAAAGCGAAAAAAGGAGATTATAAGTCAGAAGTCATTATAGGAGAATATCAGCAGGAAGGGATGGGACGTATTGAGCTTATGCCTGTCAGCAAGCTGGCTGAAATGGCTGATGCTTCATACGGGAGAATATCTGTTAAGTCTGGAGCAGAAGACAAGGACAAAGTCGCAGAATTTAATCACATGTTACTTTATAATGCAGCACTTGCGGAAATCCAGGAATATGCATTCAGATTCAAGAAAAAAGATGATGGTTTGTATTATAAACAGCAAATTCTTAACGATATACCTGCGGGAAGAATCAGGCAGATGCTGACTGAATCTGAAAACCTGGAAGAGCTTTACAAAATGATTGAAAGCATGAAGATAAGTGATGTCAGCAGTGAATCAGTTGGTAAAAAAGCAAAGTCTAAGGATTTAATTAAGGCGTTCTACGGTGAGGACAGAAAGTCAATTGATTTTGCAAAGATGATTGAAGATAAAAATATTTTGAATGAGATACATAACACACCTGATGTTCTTGAAAGTCTTGAACGCAGCTGGAAAGAACCGTTGCAAACATTATTGCATATGATTCATTATCAGAAAGGGAGGAGATAGTCTATGAAAAAAGTATATTATAGTCTTTCATTTGAACAGTCTTCTCCGGTTAGGATCGGGAACGGCAGACATGAGGAAAGTGATAGTGATTTAATGCTTGATGGAAGAGGTCTTCCTTTCATTCCCGGAACCAGTTTGGCCGGAATTATCAGACATCAGGCACTTTCTATGGGAATGTCGCAAGAAACAGAGAATAGATTGTTTGGAACTGTTTTACCATCTCTCAAGCCGGGGGGTGATCCAATAATAGAAAAGAGTGCTGTTATATTTGGGGATGCTGTTTTAGATAAAACAATAACCAAGGACGATATAGTGTTTGGAAGGCGAGACGGAGTGGGGCTTAATGATTGGGGTACTGCTAAGAAAACTTCCAAATTTGACTTTCAAATAGCAGAGTCCGGTTGCAGTTTTTATTCGATTATTGAGTGGACCGGAAATGACGAGCAGTATGATACAGAGATCGATGGAATAATAGAACCGATATTAAAGCATTATGTTGCAGACGGCATAATGGTTGGGGCAAGGACATCGAGAGGTTATGGGGAGTTTAAGCTTTCCGTAAAAAGACGCTTATTCGATTTTCCCAAAGATCTGAATGATTGGATTAACGCTTTTAATCCTTATGACAGAGAAAGCTTTAAAGATTCGTTTGAATTAACCGGTGAACTGAAGGGATTAGATACAGTATTAGAGATTAAATTCAGAGCGACAAGTCAGTATTCGGTTAGAGTAAATACAGCAAGGACAGAGCTGGCTGAGGATGGATCTGTTCCGGATTCGGTGCCCATGGAGAATCATAAAGGCAATCCGGTTGTTCCGGGAACGGCATGGGCAGGGGCGTTTAGGCATCATATGCGAGCATTGTTAAGAGATACCGGAATATCGGAAGATTCAGATGAAATGCTGAAGGTCGATGAGTTGTTTGGAATTGCACCAGGCTCAGGTAGTATTGGAAAATCAAAGCTTGGTTTTTCCGAAACGGAATTATTGATAAAAGATAAAGCTGCTCAGAAGAGTTCCGTAATGAGAACGGCAATAGATCGCTTTACCGCTGCACCGAGTAATACTGCACTTTTTACAAACATGGTTTATTCAGGTGGCGAAGGAACACTTAAGATCACATACAGAAAAAACAGCATAGATTATAGATACTTGGAATTACTTGCAGCATGCATATGCGATCTACATTTAGGGCTTATCACATTAGGCGGAGAAGCGTCTGTTGGCAGAGGAACCATGCAGGTAATATCTGTAAAGGCCAATGGTAATGACAAAACCGAAGGAATGAAGAGCACCATTGATAAAGGAGGCGCTCTAAACTGGCTGAAGGAGGACGATAAGAATGAATAGAGATTGGAAAAACTCAGGAGTCTGCTCGGAAGCTGAGATTTCTGAGAAAGTACATCATTGTGATTACGAATACTTTATCGCTTATCAGACTGACAGATTCCTTTCGGGATCTAAAAAGACGGGGACACTTGATGGCATCGAGTGGGGAAAACTTTTGGAGATACGCTTGTTTTCAGAGACACAGGAATTTCTTGCCAGAAGAACCATGATAGGTACCAATAATCCATTTCAGTGGAGAGTAGCTTCCGAAGAGAATCTAAAGGATGATGAATATATAATAAAATATCAGACACTTGATATTGATTCTACTCATACAAGCCGGGGGGAATCCGGAAATCTTCACTTGATGACAACCGGCGGCGGCAAATACGAGTTGCCGATAGAGGAAGATATGGCAGCTGTTAAGGTTATATCGTACATTTCATATTCAGACAAAGATGGGATGGCTTTTATCTATGATAATCGTCTTGCCGGATTCGTAAAGGAAGGGGAAGCTAATGTATAATTTTGTAAATCCATATAATTTTGTACCATTTGGAAACAGCAGCCCCAGTACAGTAAGCAAGGAAAAAACCTACCGAGGCGATATTCAGAAGGAGCTTTTATCAGGGTGGATTGATGTTACCTTGCATATAAAAACTCCGCTTATTGTTCCGGATGGAGCACATCCCAAATACTGGGATCTGAAAGCAAACAACTATAAGGGCAGTAAGAATGAATTTAGAAACCCTCGTGATATTCATACAGAATATGATTTTCTTAAGATATACAACCCTGAAACAGAGCATAAAGAATATGCGATTTCGGGAAGTGAATTGCGTGGGCTTATAAGAAGCACATATGAAACAGTTACAAACAGCTGTATGCCTTTTTTGATGAGTGATAAACCCATGAGCCAGAGAGTGCCATTGTATGGTGCTCTGAGTAAGCGCGGTCTTTTGGGATATGATGGAGAACGTTGGGTTCTTTATAATACAACCAAGATGCTTGAAGAAGTTATAGTTGTTCCCTTATATGAAGTCTCTGGCACATACTATGCAGAAACGATGGATCGGATCAGAAATAATAAAGAGAACAAAAAGCTGGATAAAAATCATAATTTCAAATATGAAATTATGAATAATCTTGATCAGATTGAAAGTGAACTTAAAAATTACATATATAAAGGTAAACAGATCGAATGCGGAGCGTTGTTTGTCAAAAACCAAAAGAATAGCAGGAAATGGGATATTAAAGTTTCGGATCAGGTAAAAGCACGTGAAGTTGATAAAAACATAGTGCACTATCTATTTATAAACTGCGATGGAATAGTAATTAAAAGCCCTACGGGAACTTATGTAAATAACAAAGGATGGCTACAGTATAATGTTCCGGTTGATACAAGTCGAATATATCATATTGCATACTTAAAGAAGAAAGATGAGGTGCACAGATGGCAGGATAGTTCTGCTAAAGGTGATGAGAATAAAGAAAAAAAGAAAGACATGCTTTATGCCGAAGCATACAAAAAGTTAAAGTCAGCACTTCATAGAGATGGAGCTGTAGGTTCTAATAATAATCCAAATAATCTTTGCAATAATAATCTGAAAGAATGTTTGGAGGACGCTTGCAATAATAAAGAAAAACTGGTACCGGTATATTATTTTATTGTCACAGATAATGAAAAAAACGAAGATATAGTATATATGTCAGGTTCCGCTGCCGGTCGTATCGCCCAAAGGAGAAAATGGAAAGATATAATTAAAGGGCACACTCCTTGTGAGAATGATTTATGTCCTGCATGCTTATTGTTTGGTACGGTAAAAGATGGAGGAATGAAAGGACATGTAAGGTTTACGGATGCTTTTATGACTAATGGTAATGAAATAAAAACGTCAAGGCATACCTTACAGGTATTGTCCACACCAAGAACGACAGCATTTGAGTTTTATTTAAAAAAACCTGTTAATAATGCGACATATTGGAATTATGATTTTTACGGCGTGACCGAATATATGGACGGTGGTAGTGAGAGTCACACAAACTATTATCATTTGGAAAATTCCATGCCAAGAGGCAGAAAAATGTATTGGCACAATGAACCTGCTAAGGATGATATAAGAAAGACCAATCTTAACAGCACCATGGAGAGCCTCGATAAAGGAAGTTTTACATTTAAAATTTATTTTGATCAGATTTCAAAAGTACAGCTTCAGGATCTTATCTGGACAATTGAACTTGGAGATAATGATGTAAACAGCAAGTATCAGCATAAGCTTGGTCATGGCAAACCATTGGGATACGGAAGCGTTAAGCTGGTAGTTGACGGCGGAAAGGTCCGTGATTTCAAGAACAAAGACAGTCAGGATGGATTTGGTTTTAAATTAAAGAATCTTTCAGAGGTAGGAGTAGATATTAATACTCAAAAGCCTTCTTTTAATACTGATTCCGAAGAAGTTAAGAAACTACTTATAATGGCAAATTCTGATACAGTTGCAACTGAAAATGTTGATTATCCACGCACGGATAAGAACCGCCCAATATATGAGTGGTTCGCGAAAAACAGAACCAATCCCAAAAGTTTATCTATTCTGCCAGAACCAGATGAAAGTAAGCTCTCCTTAGGCGAAAAGAAGAGAATTCTGAAACAAGGAGATTCTGTTGAAGTAAGATTTAACGGGTTTGCAGAAAATAAAGAGAATAAACATGTATTTGGAATATTTGTAAAACTACCTAATGGTGAGAATGCCTTATTGCATATAAGTAATGCAAAAAACAATAGGCTTCAAGAATATGAAGGAACCAAGTTTTTGGCAAAAATTATTGAAATCTCTGAAAAAAATGGTAAAAAGAGATATTCGATAACAGATAAGATCTAGCATCTAATACAATTTCATTAGTCTTCTGTTTATTATTAGGCCAGTAATTATAAGTTTATTACTGGCCTATAGTTTTAGAACTATTTATGGAAAATTGAATAAAAAAAATTCTTGAAAAAATAGATTTATTAAAGGAACGACCAATTTCTATTCTAGACCATATTTTTTTAAAAGCTCATCATATTCTAAAGAATCTATATCGCTTATTTCAGTTAATCCTGAATCCCTATATTGGTGTGGATTTTGAAAATGTTATATGAATGTATGGGATATAGTAAAAAAGATGCCTGCTGGCGCTGGTGAAGCTTAAGCCACCTTTGCTGCAGGCATCTTTTATTTTTAATGATCTCGTTACATCCTATGTGAAGCTTATGCCACTTAGACTACTTAATCATTCTGTTTGTAAGACAATTTATCAGATATCCCTCGGCATTTATATTCACAATATATTTGCTGTTGACGTC
>NZ_JAILQF010000357.1 GCF_024699075.1 Butyrivibrio sp. | reverse complement strand
CATACCATCAGCTCTTATATACTCAATTCCTCCAAATGGTGTATTAGCTATCATAGGTATGATTATAGCTGCAGGGTCTTCAAGCTCTTCAGATGTCATAGACTCAGTAATAGTAAGTGAAGCAAGCTTGATACTACTCTTGGCAAAGTCCATTTCATTGGATATACTTCCGGCTATATATTCAGCCATCTGATTAGTTACCTGCTCAACATCCTTAATAATATTTATTTTCTGGATATATGTGTATATACACATTATCGCTATTATACTGATGATAATTAAAGAGGGTATGATTACCCTGATAGGATTGAGATGATCATTTACAATAACAGTATTATGCAGTTCTTCATATTCACTGTTTTTGCCAAGATTTCTTTCATTTTGATCCATTTATTTTCTCCAAAATGATACGCACATCTTAATTTCTATCGAGCGCTAAACTATTCAGCAGTTATCTTGATCATTTTATATATAAATATCGTCATTTTGATTTTATATCATAAGTAGCTTGTGATAATTTGATTCATTAACTCATACTTCGCACATATAAATAAGTTACTTCCCTTGCGATTTGATTGCCTTAGCCAATTAGTAAGGAAATTTTTGTATGCGAATTAATTAAAGGCACTTAACAATAAATAACCAGGCTTTTTATCAGTAAAAATCGCACCTTATAGGAAACTGTAAGTACTTACAAAAATAGTTAAAAATATGATACTAATAATGATTGTCTATCTGCTATTATAGCCATCGTGACTCGTCTTTACGCATGTAATGACTTTCACAAAACGTAATATTTGGATTTTTATAATCCGGAAAAGCAGGTATATTTATGAAAGGCAAATCAAACAAAAAGCGCATTCAAAGTTTCATTCTCGCAGCGCTTCTTAGCATGACACTTCTTGGTGGCAATGTTGTAACCAGCATGGCTCAGGAAAGTGAAGAGATCAAAAATGAAGCTACTACTAATATTTCAGATGATTCAAGCACATCTGATTTAGCTTCTACTGACAGCTCAGAGAAGTCATCAGACAACGATTCTTCTGATGATGAATCAGATAATGGTGAAAACTCTGGCAATAATGACAACAGCTCTAATAAAGATCTTACTTCTGATAGTAATGAGAATAATGATACAGATGCTGAAGCATCAGATAGTCCTTCATCAGAAGACTCTGAAGCTGATGACTCTGACGACACAGAAGAATCTGATGACTCTGCTTCCATTACAAAAGCAGCTTCAGATAAAGATTCTTCAGCAGATGAATCCTCAACTAAGGAAAATACAGACGTTTCAGAATATGTTGATATATCAAAGGCTGAAGAAAGAACATGGGATTTTACAACAAATGGTGTAAATACTCATGTAGAGGGATCTACATATTCTTATGAAAATCTCTATATAGATGCATCTAATGGTGGCAAATTCAATTCTATGAATGGCAGTTGGACACAACTTAACGCAGGAACTCTAATATATTTTGCAGTACCAGCTAATTCTATTATCACTATCATTTCATACGAAAATAATTATACATTTACACTTAGTGATGGAGATACAGATCTTGCAGCAACCGTTACTGGTGAGTCAAACAATTACACATACACCTATGAATATACAGGTTCATCAGCTGCAATATTAAAGCTTACAATAAATGAAGATAATACATATTTAAAAAGTCTTTCTGTATCACTAAATACAGATACTACAAATGAATCTGATACTTCTAAAGACTATTCATCCAAATTTAACTATCCTGTAGATAATTCTTCCTGGGATTTCACTACCTACGATACTGATAACGCAACACATATTGAGAAATCTACAGGTACTTACAAAGAGCTATATATTGATGCTACGACAGGTAAATTCGAGACAAGAGAAAATGGTGATACTGATGATGCAATAGTTAATGGCTCAACTTTAATAGTTGTTCCTTTTAACAGAGCAGGTACTCTTACAGTAACCTATTATAACAACGGATCTTATTTCTTAGCTGATGGTAGTACAAAGCTTTCATCAGGTGCTACCTATGAATATACAGGTTCAGGATATGGCTATGTGACTTTACTTGCAGAAGGTCAGGTATTCCTTTATAGCATTTCTATCTCATATCCTAAATCAGCACTTGACGATGTAGAATCATCAGAAACTACTGTATGGGATTTTGGTGGTAACGCATCCGGCATAGACGACGCTACAGATATGATCACAGTAGATAAGATTTCCAATATAAGTACTATCGGAACATATATAAATAGTGATGGAAAAGAATATCCATCAAGCATAACTTCAGAATCTTCCGTATCTTTTGGTAATCTTACTCTTTATATGGGTAAAGGTGACAGATTCTATACCAAAGAAAGCGTTGAAGGTAAGACATATGAAGCCTCAAACAAAAAAGGAATCAATACCTTTGAAGATGGCTACACCTCCTATGGTTATTACTATGCTAATGGTAAGACATCTGTAAAAAATGGTAGTCCACAAAGCAGATATATAACTATATCAGATGTAGAAGAAGGTGATACTTTCACCATCTACATGGGAGTAAAATTCAGCTCATCTTCTACATCAACTTCTGAAACAGCCCATTTCAGATCAGAAAATGGTGAGCAGGACGAAACTTTTGAGCTTACTGGCAGTGCTCCGGGAATATATACATTTACAGCTACTCAAAGTGGCACTTACACAATTTATGCTGAAAACACAAATGGCGGAAAGCCTGATTTTTACAGGATTGTAAAAGAAAGTTCCAGTGTCCTTTCAGGTAATATAAGCTTTGAAGATGGTGTATCACTTTCTGAAGGCTATAAGCTTATTTTTACAAGTACTGATTCAAATGATACAGATATCGTAACTGCAGATATTAATTATAATACCAATAAATATGCCGTTTATGTTGATAATGATAAGACCTATAACATAAGCGTATCAGGAATTGTCGGATATGCTGTAACAGATGAAACTTCAAGTGTTTCTGGTTCATCTGCAACACATGATATTACGATCATAAAGGCAGATACTGTCAGTGTAAATGGTACAGTGTCAGGAATCGAAGACAATTATATAGATAAGTATAATTCAAAGATCACATTTACTGATTCTAATAAAAATGTATCATCAGTAAACCTTAAAAGTGATGGTTCCTTCGAAGATGCAATTCTTGAACCTGGTGTAACATATACAGTAACACTGTCAAATTGCCCTGATTATGAGATATCAGATAACACCATAACTGTTACAAGCGATACCACAGAAGCTAATTTCGAAGCTTCACTTATTAAAACATATAAAGTAAGCGGAAAGTTTATAGGTATAAGCGAAAGCGATAACCTTGGTACACTTACTTTCATTAATACTAAAGATAAAGCTTCATACGAAGCTACTATTCTTGAAGATAATGCCGGATATGAAATAAGTTTAAGAGACGGAACCTATAAGGTTGAATCTTCAAATTCAGACTATGCTACTTCTACTACAGTTACAGTAAGCGGCGAAGATACAGAAAGAGATCTCTATTTTGCCAAAGAAAAATCAGACATAACAGTAGGGGATGCTACAGATATATATGTAGGATATACTGATGACAGAGACTACAATTTCGAAACTGTCCAGGAAGCTATAGATGCTATTGCAGCAACAAGAGCAGATACGAACCAAAGAGTAACTGTCAACATTAATGCAGGCACTTACAGAGAACAGATTATTATTGATACACCTAATGTAACCCTTAAAGCAGATGGTGATGTAACTCTTACATGGTATTACGGAATAGGATATACCTACTACAGCGCAGCAGACGGCTATTACAGCGAAGAAGCAGCTTATAATAAGACATCAAAAGACATAGTATCTAAATGGGGCGCTTCGACTTATATAAAGAGCGGTGCAACAGGCTTTAAAGCAGATGGCATCACCTTTGAAAACTCCTTCAACCTGTATGTTACAGACGAAGAGATAGAAGATGGAATAACACCTGATGCTTCAGCATATGGTTATAGCATAAATACAAGTGTTGAAAGAACAAAAGCTACCGATGTTACAAGTAAAGAAGCAACAGAAAGAGCAACAGCTCTTGCAATAGAAGCTACAGATGCAGAATTTTACAATGTAACTGTAAGAGGAAGCCAGGATACACTCTACACAGGAAGTGGTACTAAAGGATATTTTATAAACAGCCACATTTCAGGTAATACTGACTATATCTTCGGATACGGTGACTGGTTATTCGAAAATTGTGAACTTCAGTTTGAAGGTTACAGCGATGGATCAAATAAACACGCATATATCACAGCTGCAAGAGGTGAAGGTGCTACTTTAGGATATCTCTTTGATAACTGCACTATAACAGCTCCTGATGGAGGCAAGACTATTGGTGCAAGCTACCTTGGAAGACCTTGGGATAGCAAGGCAATGGTTACCTTTAAAAACACCACTGTTTCTGACGATGTTACTATATATGATGCCGGCTGGTACTCTATGAGCGGTGTACAACCATATAATGTAAACTACAAAGAATACAATACTATGGTTTCCGGAGTAGCTGTAACACAGGAAACAAGAACAGTTGATGGTAATAAGAACAGCACAATATACGAAACAGAAGAAGCTCTTAATCTTGGTGTTTCTGATTATATAACTCTTCTTGGCTGGACACCTGCTGCTCTTACTAAGGACGCCTCAAATGCAGCTTCAGACTCAAGTTCTGATGCTTCATCAGATTCAAGCTCTGATGCTTCATCAGATTCAAGCTCAAGTTCTGATGCTTCATCAAGCTCAGAGGCAACTACAGATAGTACTTCAAGCACGCAGACAGCAACAACTACTACAGCTACCACAACTACTACAGCTACTTCCGAAGAGTCCACAAGCTCTCAGTCATCAAATTCCGGAACAGCTTCAGGATCACAGGATAGCTCTGATACAACTTCATCAGATACAGCAGATACAACAGTTACAAGCACACAGACTACTGATGAAAGCGAAGTACTTGGAGCATCAAGAACAGACGATCCAAATGTTGAAACCAATGATAATACAATTGATTCAACAAGACTTGCTTCAACAGGTGACAACTCATCTATTGCATCACATCTTGTAATCATCATGCTTGCATGTTGCATGGTTATCTTCATAATCGAAATGCAGGCACGAGAAGATAAGAAAGCATGATATATGATTTCTTGAAAGTATCTTCTTGAATAAATCAATAACAACTTAAGATCACACATACGCCATAAGGCACACTACAAAGAGACCATTTCCTGGCACCTGCCATGAAGTGGTCTCTTTTTTATAAGCTTTTTTTATCTGCTATATTTAATATCAAGGTTGAAATGGGTTTACTTCAAGAATACAATTATTATTAGTAGTATTAACTCTACTTCTTCAAAGGAAGATGCATAAAACATATTGGAGGTACTTATGGGAAGAAAGGTTGTACTTGCCGGCGCATGCCGTACGGCAATAGGAACAATGGGAGGAACTCTTTCAAATACACCTGCTCCAGAGCTTGGAACAGTTGTTATCAAAGAGGCACTTAAGAGAACAGGTATTAAGCCTGAACAGGTTGATGAAGTATATATGGGCTGCGTAATACAGGCAGGTCTAGGTCAGAATCCTGCAAGACAGTCAGCAGTTAATGCAGGAATTCCTGTAGAAGTGCCTGCTACTACCATCAACGTCCTTTGTGGATCAGGTCTTCACTGTGTTAACCTTGCAGCAAAGCTCATCTCCATGGGCGATGCAGATATCATTGTAGCCGGTGGTATGGAGAATATGTCTATGGCACCTTATCTTCTGAGACAGGCCCGCTTTGGATATCGTATGGGTCCTGCAACTATGGAAGATTCCATGATAACTGATGCTCTTACAGATGCATTCTATCACTATCATATGGGTATCACAGCTGAAAATATCGCAGAGCAGTGGAATCTTACAAGGCAGCAGCTTGATGAGTTCGCTGCATGGAGTCAGCAGAAGGCTGAAAAAGCCATTGCTGAAGGCAAATTCAAGGACGAAATAGTTCCTGTTGAAGTTAAGAAAAAGAAAGAAACAATAATATTCGACACAGACGAAGGGCCACGTGCAGGCGTTACTGCTGAGAATATTTCCAAGCTTAAACCTGCTTTCAAAAAAGACGGCGGTGTTGTAACTGCTGCCAACTCTTCAGGTATCAACGATGCCGCTGCTGCCATTATCGTAATGAGCGAAGAAAAGGCCAAAGAGCTCGGTGTTAAGCCAATGGCAACATGGATCGGCGGAGAACTCGCAGGTGTTGACCCTCAGATCATGGGTATTGGACCTGTTGCAGC
>NZ_JAILQF010000348.1 GCF_024699075.1 Butyrivibrio sp. | reverse complement strand
TGTAGCTATTACAAATCTTCCACCAAGAGCCATGATGGGAATTGAATCATGCGGTATGCTTCTTTCTGCAGTAAATAACAAGAAGGATTCAGAAGACGAAGAGCTTCACCTTCTTATGGTTGATAACCACATCCCTGCAGGCGCAAAGCTTTACTAATTTTAAAAAATATAAGAGCTGCTTTTAGATGATAAGTCTAAGAGCAGTTCTTTTTTTGCGCTTATTAAAATCCAAAAAACAAATACTACAAACCCTATTGACATAGTAGGATTTGAATGATAATATAACATCATCAAATCAAGGAGGCGTAAATATGAGTAACTTAATAAGCAGAAAAGTTAATATGTGTTGTTGTCGAATGCAAAACTCCCAGGCATGCAAAATGGTGGGTGCGTCTTCGTGCCTTTGTTAACATCAGATTATCACTTTATGATGTAAGCCATTTGCCCGGGAGCATAAAATGCCTCTGGGCTTTTCTTTTACCATAGACAGTACTCGGCGAATACAAATACATGATTATAGAGGAGAAAAATATGAGAAAGAATCTATTTACAAAAATCGGAACACTTACATTGACTACAGCTCTTTTAGTTTCAGCATTAACAGGATGCGGATCAACTACTAACAAGGCAGATGCAAACTCTGCAGATCAGGGAACTTCCAAGGCCGATACAGCAGATTCATCAAGAGTATACAGAACTCTTGATGAGATTAAAGAAAGTGGAACCATCAACATTGGCGTTTTTTCTGATAAGAGTCCTTTTGGATATGTTGATGAGAACGGTGAATATGCTGGATACGATGTTTATTTTGCCCAAAAGATCGCAGAGGATCTTGGTGTAGAAGTTAATTATGTATCTACAGAGGCTGCTAACAGAATTGAATATCTTCAGACTGGTAAAGTAGATATCATACTTGCTAACTTCACTGTTACACAGGAGCGAGCTCAGGAAGTTGATTTTGCTCTTCCGTACATGAACGTAGCTCTTGGCGTAGTATCACCTTCTGATAATGTTGTTACAAGCCTTGATGATATAGGTGCAGATGATCAGATCATTGTTATTTCCGGTACAACAGCTGAGACTTACCTTGAGAAGAACTATCCTGATATCAAGCTTCAGAAATATGATGCATATGCTGAAGCCAAGACTGCTTTTGAAAACGGTAATGCCGTTGCATGGGCTAATGATAATACAGAAGTTATTGCATTCGCTATTGAAAATGAGGGCTTCACAGTTGGAATTCCTTCTCTTGGAGATGCAGATACAATAGCACCTGCTGTTACCAAGGGTAATGATACGCTTCTTACCTGGATAAATGAAGAGATCGAGACTCTTGGACAAGATAACTTCTTCCACAAGGACTATGAAGCAACTCTTCTTGATACTTATGGAGCAGATTATGAGAACACTCTTGTAGTTGAGGGTGGAAAGGTACAGTAATAATGGATGTAGAGGTTATTAAAACCTATCTGCCTTTATATAACGAGGCATTACTCCTAACCGTTAAGATCGGATGGCTTGGAATCCTGGCAGCCTTTGCAATAGGGCTGCTGGGAGCTGCTATTCAATATTTCAGGATTCCTGTACTTAAAAAAGTAATAGCTGTATACATAGAGGTATTCAGGAATACTCCTCTTCTGGTACAGCTGTTTTTTATTTACTTTGCACTTCCCAAGATAGGAATCAGGATAACTGCCGAAAATTGCGGAATACTTGGACTGGGGCTTATAGGTGGAGCTTATATGATAGAGACTCTGCGAAGTGGACTCGAATCGGTGCCTTCAATACAAAGTGAGAGTGCTCTTTCACTTGGAATGACAAGGATTCAGGTGTTCTTCCATGTCATTTTGCCACAGGCTTTTTCTGTAAGTGTTCCGGGAATAATTGCCAATGTCATTTTTTTGTTAAAAGAGACTTCAGTTTTTTCAACAATAAGTCTCATGGACCTTATGTTTACGGCAAAGGATCTTATAGGTATGTATGCAAAAACAATTGAGTGTCTGTTCCTTTTGGTTGTCTATTACCTGTTCATGCTGATCCCTGTCTCAGTGCTGGGTTCTTTGATAGAGAGGAGGATTCGGTATGCAGAATTTGGGGATTGATGTTCTTTTCAAAGGAACAAATATGATAAGGCTTCTTGAAGGCTTGTGGGTGTCAGTAGAAATAAGCCTGATATCAGTAGCTATAAGCATTGTGCTGGGACTCATTGTCGGAGTCTTCATGACCTCCAGAAGGTTAGTACCCAAGATCTTACTAAGAATATATCTTGAGACAGTCAGGATAATGCCTCAGATGGTTCTTTTGTTTATAGTTTATTTTGGAAGCACCAGGGTCTTTGGTCTTAGTATTACTGCAGAAGTTTCTGCCGTGATAGTCTTTGTTTTCTGGGGAACGGCGGAAATGGGAGACCTTGTAAGAGGCTCAATAAAAAGTATACCCAAGGTACAGTATGAATCGGCATATGCGCTGGGAATGAATAAGTATCAGGTATACTTTTATATTATTTTCCCGCAGACACTAAGACGTCTTTTGCCGCTTTCCATAAATCTCGTTACAAGGATGATCAAGACAACTTCTCTTGTGATGATGATAGGAATAGTTGAGGTTTTGAAAGTTGCTCAGCAGATAATCGAGGCTAACAGAAGAACTTCACCCAATGCGGCATTTGGAGTATTTGCAGTTGTATTTCTTTTGTATTTTATAGTGTGCTGGCCGATAAGCAGACTGGCATCCGTGTTAGAAAAAAGGTGGGCGTAAATTGAGTGATCTTGTAAAAGTAAAACATCTTCATAAGGAATATGGCAAAAATGTTGTCCTTAAGGATATAAATCTCTCTGTGAAAAAGGGAGAGGTAGTTGTGATAATCGGACCGTCTGGATGCGGTAAAAGTACCTTTCTTAGATGTCTTAACGGACTTGAAAACATAGACGGTGGAGTTGTTGCGATAGACGGACTTCCGGTTGAGCCCCAAAAGAGCAGTATTTATAAATTAAGACAAAAGATAGGAATGGTTTTTCAGTCTTATGAGCTTTTTCCGCATAAGACAGTTCTTGAAAACATAATCCTTTCGCCGATCAAAGTGCAGAAAAGAAACAGAGATGATGCGGTCAGAGAGGCTATAGAGCTTCTTGATAAAGTAGGACTTGCTGACAAAAAAGACTCTTATCCAAGGCAGCTGTCAGGTGGACAAAAGCAGAGAGTAGCTATAGTCAGGGCTCTTATAATGCATCCGGAAGTGCTGCTTTTTGATGAGGTTACAGCTGCTCTTGATCCTGAAATGGTACATGAAGTTCTGCAGACTATGCTTGAACTTGCAAAGTCCGGATCAACAATGATCATAGTGACACACGAGATGGCTTTTGCCAAAGCAGTTGCTGACAGGATCGTATTCTTTGATCAGGGCGATATAGTAGAAGAGTCCAAAGACGTGAAGGCCTTTTTTGAAAAACCGGAAACAGACAGGGCAAAAAGATTTTTAAAAACCTTTTCCTATGAATAATGTTATGGCGTGAAGTCTCACACGAGAATGCACCGCCGCAATTTTCAAAGTAAAGTACAAGCTGTTCTTAGATCAGTTAGATTTAAGAGCAGCTTTTTGTGTTATTAAAAGTTTATGTAACGCTCAATTATTGGGGCATTAGAGATAGTATTTTAAGTTGAGGTGTAACTTATACAGTTCTGATTGCAACTTAGC
>NZ_JAILQF010000326.1 GCF_024699075.1 Butyrivibrio sp. | reverse complement strand
CAGTTTTATTAACAATCTGTATATTTTCTGCATGATGATGACGAAATAAAAGAAAGGTTTTTATGTCATTCTCTTTACAGGAGTGCTCCATTTGCTGGGAAAATAGCAATATTCAGCTGTCTTTCAACAGTGCAAAAGTATATAGTAGTGATATTGGAGGATTAGCAAATATAGAAACGGATCCAAATGAGGTTGTGAAGCTCTTTTCTGAAAGAGATAATGATTTTGCAAAACATATGTAGTGGAGGAATGGTGTGATGGAAGAAAAATATGCTGAGTTAGAAAAAAGAGTACAGGTTCTTGAGGAGTTATTAAAAGGCTTCTTGCAGTCAGAAGATAATAATATCAATTTGACATTGAAAGAATGCTCTGTAAATAATCTGAACACAGGAGATGAGTGCGACGTTAGATTGGATAATTGCTCTGTTGGAAACCTGTGCCTGGGTGATGGATGCGATATTAGACAAAACAATTGCCCTATAGGAACAATGATACCAGGTGATATTGACACAGCAGATGGTCAGTTAGACGATATAGAGAGCAGAATAGACGAGCTGGATAGTGCGGTAGATAGTATTGAAAATAGGATTGATGATGCAGAGAACCGGGCAGAACAGCTGAAAGAATCAATGGATTGATTGGGGCATGACTGATTATGGAAATAACAATAAAGTCTGAAGGCACTTGGTATCACGGTTCAAACTTG
Source organism: Butyrivibrio sp. (assembly GCF_024699075.1). The sequence goes on along the minus strand of NZ_JAILQF010000326.1, from coordinate 1,737 downwards.
ATATTATCTGAATTACGGGCAGAAAGCACAGTTACGCAGTGGAGAGAACTGGCAGAGGCATTTTCTCACAAACCATGTAGACTTAGTTATGATGATAATGGTGTTATCAGCCATGATGGTAAAGAAAAAGGGTATTTGTATGTCATAGATGAGCCCATTACGGTAGATGTAGATGTGTATCAGCATCCAAGAACTGTGATGGATGAGAATGCAGAGTTCTTAACAAAAAGACCTCTAAAATTAAAAATGATATGCGAGTTATAGTAGCCGCGAATTATAAATATCGCATCTAAGTATCATTTTGGACAATTTTTATACATTTTTGCCATGAAAGCTTTCAAAATCTTTCACCCAAACCAAAAATCTGTTTTAGGTGAAAGATTTTGCAATGCGGATAAGATTTTGTGGACTTTATGCATGAATAATGTATAAACGTGTTTTGCTTATAAACGGCTATTATCGGTTATACCGGAATTATCAAAACATGCATTAGGAACAATAGAACTTCGATACTGTTTACAAATGAATTTGATATTTAATCATGATAAAAAGGCGGAGAGAGCAATTTAGCTTTCTCCGCCAGTATTATGGAATTATCTTTTGATTACATGAATTCCGGCTAGCAGTATCATCAAAACTCCAACAACTGTGAAGCAGGCTGATACGCCAAGCTCTGCGACAAAAGCCGATGCAAACAGGAATACGACTTCAACAAGGTTTACGCCCATGTTGTATGCAGATAAAACCTCGGCTCTTTTATCTTCAAGATGGTTCTTGTCTATAACCTTATTTTCCATCTCGTCAAAAATATATGCCGGAACTGAAACTATAAGCGGAAGAATTAACATGATTGGTATGACAACCAGCGTGATATTTATTCTTCCGAATAGGAGCATGCAGATACCTGAAATGATGAAGCCGATAACAAAAGTTTTGAAGTAATTCTTTTCTCCGATAGTATCAAGTATCTTCTCAGCAGCCATCTGAAATACTGAGTATCCAAGGATGATAGCTGTCATCCATTCTTCAGAAATTCCAAGAATTTCCAGCTTGTCTACGTAAAAGAAATTGATAAGGATAAAAGAAATACTGACGCATGCAAGGGTAATCATGATTATGATGTTCTCAGCATTTATTTTAAGAATAAAGAGCTTGCTGAGTTTGCTACAAGACTCCTTAGAAGCAGCACTTACCTCAGTATCAGTACCGCTTTTGGCCTTCTCTTTTTCTATGCCCAAGCTTACCAGAACAGCTTTTAAGTTCATTGCAGCCGTGAGTAGTAGTAAACCCCCAATACCAAAGAAGTGATAGATACCGGCATACATTATGGTACTTGCGATGAATCCTGCAGTACCAAAGTTCCCGACTCTTGCGCTCTTAACAACGTATTCACCTTCATCATATTTCTGATACAGATATGCGCAGATGGTTCCAGATGTAAAACAGATTGCAATTCCCTCAATAATCGCCTCTGCGATAAATAGATAGTAGTTTTTTGAAAGAAAGGCGGCAAGCATCATGCTTCTGGCAATAAGGAATATGATCTGGGAAAGCACAATAGTATTCTTATAACCAACAACATCAGTAATCTTTCCGGTTGGGATTTCTCCAAGGAAAATAGTAACAGACAGAATCGCCTGTAAAATAAAGAACTGGTCAAGGCTGACACCAGCACGGGTTCTGACCAGCAGCGCCACCGGCGCAAAGAAAACAAGGCCATTTAAGAATGACACAGCT
>NZ_JAILQF010000193.1 GCF_024699075.1 Butyrivibrio sp. | reverse complement strand
ATGACTGGACAGCTATATCAGGAGTTGAAGTTTCTATAGAAGTAATAGACTGGGATAACTATTGGACACTTCTTGAAGCAGGTGCTTCAGGCGGAGATATGCCAGATGTATTCTGGATGCACTCAAATACAGCACAGATGTATATGGAGAATGGTATCCTTCTTGATCTTACTGACTATATAGCTTCAGACGACAGCATTGTAAAAGAAAATTATTATGAAGGCGTATGGGATCTTTACAGTAGTGATGGCAAGCAGTATGCACTTCCTAAAGATCACGATACTATAGCTCTTCTTTATAATAAAGCTCTTTTTGAACAGTATGGAGTAGATACACCAACAGATGACTGGACATGGGAAGATATGTATGAAGCAGCAAAGGCTATTACAGAAGCATCAAATGGAGAGATTTATGGTCTTGCACTTAATACATCAAACAACCAGGACGGATGGTACAACGTAGTATACGATTACGGCGCACAGGTAATAACAGAAGACCATAAGGGAACAACAATTGGTTCTGATGAAGGCAAAGAGGCTATGGAGATGGTAAGACAGCTTCTTACAGTAGGTGCACCTCAGTCAGTCGTTGCTGAGACAGGTACAGATTCACTCTTCCAGTCAGGACAGGTTGCAATGATCACTCAGGGCTCATGGATGATCAACTCTTTCTACACAGCTGAAAATCATGATGACTATGCATGGGCTATGCTTCCATATGCTGATACTAATGGTAATGGTGCTTGTGATGAAGGCGAGAGATACTCATGCTACAACGGCCTTGGCTGGGCAGCAAATGCTAATGTAGCTGATCCTCAGGCCTGCTATGATCTTATCGCATATTTCTGCTCTGAAGAAGGACAGATAAAACAGGCTCAGCTCGGTGTAACCATGGGTGGAATGAAGGGCGTATCCGAAGATTTTGCAAATGCATTTGAAGGTATGGATGTTTCAGCCTTCACAAGAGCAGAAGAAGAGGGAGACCTTTACTTCCGTCCTTATACAAGAAAGACAACAGTTTGGGAAGATGCACTTCAGCAGGCAGGTGGATTCCTTGATGCATGGCAGAATCCTGAAGATCCTGAGCTTATGTCTACAGCATGCGACAATGCTCAGAAGATAATTGAAGATGCTATCGCAGCAGAATAATAATCAGAAATGCAAGTAACTTAAAATCCTCTTATATAGTCTGCACAGCGGCGATGTGCTAATGTGCAGACTACTTTTTTAGAGTAATAGTATTTCATTATTTATATTTGTGTACAGGAGGGTTATATGGGAAAAAATAAAATGACGCCATCAAAGAAGCGTCAGGCAATATGGGGATGGGCATTTATTACGCCTACAATGCTTGGTCTTATAATACTTAACTTTTATCCGGCTATAAATACTGTATATCAGTCATTTTGTAAAACAGGAGATTTTGGTAGAGGAAATATATTTGTAGGCTTTAAGAACTACTCATCAGTGCTTGCAGCACCTGAGACTTGGCAGTCCTTGTGGAATACAGTCAAGTACATGATAGTAGAGGTTCCTCTTGGAATAGTAATAGCACTTATACTTGCCGTACTTCTTCAAAAGAAGCTTGCCGGCAAAACTCTATTTAGAACCTTGTATTTCCTTCCCATGGTCTGTGCACCTGCTGCTGTAGCAATGGTATGGAAATGGCTTTATAATCAGCAGTTTGGTCTTCTTAATAATGTACTTCATACAAATGTAGCCTGGATATCCAATCCAAACATTGCATGGATCAGCGTAGGTGTCATAGGCGTATGGTCCATAATCGGTTACAACATGGTTTTATTCATAGCAGGTCTTCAGGAGATACCCAAAGACTACTACGAAGCAGCTGAAATTGATGGTGCTTCAGGTCTTCGTCAGTTCTTTAGTATAACGGTACCTCTTCTTAGCCCGACAACCTTTTTTATCGTACAGACAAGAATAATAGGCGCTCTGACAGTATTTGATCTTATGTTCATGGTAATGGACAAGACCAATCAGGCACTTAATAAGACACAGTCTATAGTATACCTTTTCTATACATATGCCTTTACTAACAGTAACAGAGGCTATGGAGCAACTCTTGTAGTAGTACTTGTTGTCTTCATTATGATAGTTACATTTTTTCTTCAGAAGCTTGAAAAGAAAATGGTGTTCTATAACTAAGGATATAAAAGGTTTGATCATTATCCCAGAATTATATCAATATCCGGGAAGGAGACTAGTATGGATAGTTTGAGTAGAAATTACAGAATAAATAAATTTTTTACATATTTGGTTCTTACCATCATGGCAATTGTAATGCTTGTTCCATTTGCATGGATGATCCTTACTGCGGTTAAGACCAATCAGGAAGCGATTTCAGTAAATCCCTTTTATATATTTCCACAGACTGACTGGCACTGGGAGAATTTTGGAAAAGTATGGGAGAGCTATAACTTTATCACTCTTTATAAGAACACGATACTCTTTATATTTTTCAGAGTAGTATGCGCCTGTCTTACAGCAACTATGGCAGGATATGCATTTGGAAGACTTGAATTTCCGGGCAAAAAAATAATGTTCTCACTTGTACTTATACAGATGATGATACCTTCACAGATATTCATAATACCTCAGTATCTTATGGTATCAAAGCTTCATCTTATGAATACAACAGCAGGACTCGTATTTCCGGGCCTTGTAACAGCCTTTGGAACATATCTTTTAAAGACAAGTTATCAGGGACTTCCAAGAGATCTTGAAGAAGCAGCCCAGATTGATGGTTGTAATATAGGTCAGACATTTCTTTTTATAATGCTCCCTCTTACAAGATCAGCCATGATCTCACTTGGAATATTTACGGCTCTCTTTGCTTTCAAAGATCTTATGTGGCCTATGATAGTATGCCCAAGTGCTGAGACTACAACACTAAGTGCAGGACTTGCCAAGATGCAGGGACAGTATGGCAACGATTATCCTACCATGATGGCATCTGCGGTTCTTGCTATAGTTCCCATGATCGTCATCTATATAATCTTCCAGAAGCAGTTTGTAGAAGGAATTGCTACATCAGGAGGAAAGCTTTGATAGAAAATATAAGTAGAAAGCGTGAATGATCACAAATTCACATGAGGCACGAAAAAAATGAGTATTGTATTTGACACTAGTAAAAAAATATTTAGACTAAATACCCGGAATACAGAATATCAGATAAAGATCGATGAGTATGGTCTTGTCCTTCACACCTATTATGGTGGATCAACCTATGGAAGTGACATGTCTTATCTTCTAAAAGAGATGGACAGGGGATTCTCCGGCAATATTTATGAATGTAAGGATAAAAGAGGAGTATCTCCGGATACGCTTCCATTTGAATATTCTACAGAAGGAGCTGGAGATTACAGGGTTAATGCCCTTTCAATAGTTGCAGATAATGGAAGCATGACCTGCGATCTTAGATATAAAAAGCATACTATTTATAATGGTATTTATACAATAGATAATATGCCATATGTAAGATCATCTATGGAAGGAACAGATAGCTATTTTCAAATGAAGGAAGCTTTAGATGATGCAAGTAACTCTTTAGAAGCAACACTTGAGCTGACTCTGGAAGATAAGGCTATAGGTCTTGAAGTCGTTCTTATATATAAGGTGTTTGAAGACAAGGATATCATAGTAAGAAGTGTAAGGATCATTAATACTTCTACTAAAGTGATAGCTCTTACCAAGGCATCTTCTATGTCTATTGATATGCTTCACAAAGAGATGGACTACATTCATTTCCATGGTCGTCATGCTATGGAGAGGCAGCCTGAAAGAAAGAGGCTTACGCATGATATCCAGGCAGTGCGCTCAAAGCGCGGTGCAAGTAGTCATCAGAATAATCCGTTTGTCATTTTGTGTGACAAAGATGCTACTCAGGATCATGGCAGCTGTTATGGATTCATGCTCATGTATTCAGGTAATCACCTTGAAGAGCTTGAAGTGGATCAGGCAGGAACTATAAGAGTTACAGCAGGAATAGGGTCTGATTATTTTGACTGGAAGCTTTCGGGTGGAGACTCTTTCCAGACTCCGGAGGTTATACTTGCATACTCTGAAAATGGCCTGAATGACCTAAGCTTTCTGTATCACAGGATCATAAGAGAGAACATCTGTCCCAGAGAATTTCGCGATATCAAAAGACCTGTTCTTATCAACAACTGGGAAGGAACATATTTTGATTTTGATGAAAAGAAGATCATGGAGATTCAGGATGCGGCAGCAGATCTTGGATGCGAGATGTTCGTTTTGGATGACGGATGGTTTGGCGCAAGAGATGACGATAATGCCGGGCTTGGAGACTGGTATGTAAATAGTAAAAAGCTTCCAGGTGCCATAAAGGCAATAGCTGATCATGCAAACAGTCTTAATATGAAGTTCGGTCTTTGGTTTGAACCGGAGATGGTCAATGAAGACTCCGACCTTTACAGGGCTCATCCTGACTGGGCACTTACTGATGAAAACAGATCACCTGTTATGGGACGCAATCAGCTTGTCCTTGATATGTCGAGAAAAGAGGTTGTTGATTACCTTTACGATATGATCTCTAAGATCCTTGATAGTGCAAATATTGAATATGTGAAATGGGATTTTAACAGATCTGTAGCCAACGTATTCTCGAGAAGTCTTCCTGCAGACAGGCAGGGAGAAGTATCTCACAGATTCATGCTTGGATCTTATGATCTTATGAACAGATTAAGGACTAATTACCCTGATGTCATGATCGAGGGCTGTTCAGGAGGCGGTGGAAGATTTGATGCAGGTATCATGTTCTATTCACCCCAGATATGGTGCTCAGATAATTCTGAAGCAATAGACAGACTTAAGATCCAGGAGGGTACATCTTATGGCTATCCCGTAAGTACTATGGGAGCACATGTTTCGGCTTCGCCTAATCATCAGAATGGAAGGCAGACTTCCATTGTGACAAGAGGAATCGTGGCCATGTCCGGAACCTTTGGATACGAGCTTGATCCAAGAAAATTATCTGAAGAAGATAAGGACATTATCAGGCAGCAGATAAAGGATTTTAACAGGTTCTATTTCCTTATCCAAAAGGGCAGATATTATAGACTTATGGATGAAGAGACCAAAGATTATCATGTATCATGGGAGTTTGTATCCGAGGATAAGAATGAAGCACTTTTAAGTCTTGTAATGGTTAATGTGCATGCCAATCCGGTAATACCTCATGTGGTACTTAAGGGACTTGATAAGGATGCCTTATACAAGATCGATTATTTCATATCTTCTGTTAATGAAAGGCCTGAAGAAGCTGGTGCAAGGGAATCACAGCTTGAAGGAAAAGTATTTACAGGTGCAGCCTTAATGAACGGCGGAATCGCCTTTGATCCTATGTACGGAATCTACCCGTCCATTCAATTGCACTTTTCCAAGATATCAAATTTGTAAGGACTTTAGATTGTTTATAAAGTGCTAAGTAAAATAATAAAACCTGATATATAAGCCCCTCCCATGGGCTGTATATACCTGTACACAGATCAGAGGAATCCATAATGGCTTCCTCTGATTTTGTTCTTTATGGCGTCAAATAAGCGTATAATGTATAGAGACAACAGTAAGAAGGAGGATTTTTTAAGACTATGGACTATGATATGGCAGCTTCTTTTTGGGAAAGAAAAGGATCCGAATTCCCAATGGAAGATTCAGAACTAATGGGTGCGATCGATGCTTTTGTTGGCAGACATAAGGTATGCGCACTTGCAACCGGTAGCGGAGAATTTGTTCGAAATACGCCTATAGAATATAATTATACAGGCGGCAAATTCTGGCTCTTTTCCGAAGGGGGTCTTAAATTTAAGGCTCTTAAGGACAATAAGAATGTATGTCTTGCAATATATGAAGAAAGCTCTGATATGGGAAGCCTTCGCGGAATGCAGATATACGGAGTTGCAGAAGTAATCGAGCATTTTTCGGATGATTATAATAAACTTCTTGAATATAAGAAGATATCAGTTGATGCTGTAAGGAACATGCCTGAGCCTATTAATCTTATCAAGGTTATACCAAAGGAGATTGATTTTCTTAATTCTGATTTTAAGAAAAACGGCTTTGATGCAAGGCAGCATCTTAGCTTGTGAACAACCTGTAATCTATAGATGAGGAGTTCATAAAATGTAATAATAGATGGGAAGTATTTCGTATAATATGAGGTGCAATATGTTCCTTATTATTAAATAATTAGGGGGAAACACATGATAAGTATTTACAAAGCAAAAGACTACAAAGAATTAAGCAGAAAGGCAGCTAATATTATTTCTGCTCAGATCATTATGAAGCCATCCTGTGTACTTGGACTTGCAACGGGTTCTTCACCACTTGGAGTATATAGTCAGCTTGTGGAGTGGTACAAAAAAGGGGATCTTGATTTTAGTGAGGTATCTACAGTTAACCTTGACGAATATATAGGTCTTGATGCATCTAATGATCAAAGCTACAGATATTTTATGAATCACAACCTTTTTGATAAGGTCAATATAGATATGCACAATACCAACGTTCCTAATGGTATGGCAGCAGATCTTGAAGGTGAATGTGACAGTTACGACAGTCTCATACATACGCTTGGAGGAATTGATCTCCAGCTCCTTGGACTTGGTCACAACGGACATATAGGCTTTAATGAACCGGGAGAGAGCTTTGAAAAGGGAACGCATTTAGTTGAGCTTTCTGAGAGCACTATAAATGCAAATTCAAGACTTTTTGAAAGAAAAGAAGATGTTCCCAAAAGGGCTATAACAATGGGAATCAGAACCATAATGCAGGCAGGTATAGTCCTTTTAATAGCAAGTGGCAAAGATAAGGCTGACATTGTAAGAGAAGCATTCTGGGGCAAGATTACACCTGAGGTTCCGGCATCCGTACTTCAGCTTCATAAGAATCTTATCATAGTCGCAGATGAAGAGGCGCTTTCCAAGTCTCCTGTTACAGATAATTATACTGTTATAAGATAATGGCATTGCGATCATCTTACAAATGATAATTAGTCTGGCATATATAAATAGTATATAGATGGATTATAACGATGTAGCCATAAAACCTATTAACTTTAGGTGGTGGGCTTGTTGAGGATAATATATGAAAATAGTAAATGGCATTATATACGGAGAAGATTATAAATTCAGCCAAAGAGACATATATACAAAAGGCGAACTCTTTGCAGAATCATCAGATGATGGCAAGGTAATAGATGCAGAAGGTAACTACGTTATTCCGGGTCTTATAGATGTACATGTTCATGGCTGTCATAATAGCGACTTTTGTGATGCAACTTACGAATCGATCAATGACTTTTTACAATATGAAGCTTCTGTAGGTGTAACTTCCATATGTCCTACAACGATGACGGTTCCTGAAGAAAAGCTCTTAAACGTTGCCAGGGTTACAGGAGAATATTTTCACAAGATAAGTGAAGATGAAGAAGCTATCAAAGCTCATAAGAGAGAAGCATCTTTTCTTGGTATCAATATGGAAGGACCTTTTATATCTCCTGACAAAAAAGGCTCTCAGGAACTTGCAGATATAAAGCTTCCCGATGTGTCACTTGTTCGTAAGATGCAGGAGCTCTCCGGCAATAAGATATGCATGATAGACATAGCTCCTGAGCGTGAAGGAGCAATGGACTTTATCACCAAAATGCATGACGAAATGGTTATATCAATTGCTCATACCAATGCTGACTATGCTACTACCATGAAAGCTATGGAACTTGGGGCTGATCATGTGACTCACCTTTATAATGCAATGAGTCCTTATCATCACAGAGAGCCGGGAGTAGTAGGAGCTACTATTGATAATAAGAACTGCATGGCAGAGCTTATAACAGATGGAGTTCATCATCATAATACAGTTGATCGTACAACCTTTACCATGCTTGGTGAAGACAGGGTTGTACTTATAAGTGACAGCATGAGAGCAACAGGAATGCCGGATGGAGAATATGAGCTTGGGGGCCATAAGGTATTTGTTAAGGGTCAGAAAGCAACGCTGTCAGATGGAACTATTGCAGCAAGTGTTACTAACCTCTATGACTGCATGATAACATGTGTTAAACAGATACAGGTTCCGCTGGAAACTGCTGTAAGAGCAGCGACTATAAATGCAGCAAGATCTATAAGAATGGACAAGATGTATGGAAGCATAACAAGCGGTAAATACGCAGATGCTCTCATTATAGACAAGGATTCATTGAAACTAAAAACAGTAATACTAAGGGGTAATGTTTTGTAAGGAGGTTACTTATGAAGGCACTATTTATTGGAGGCACAGGAACTATCAGTACTGCTATTGTAAGACGTCTCGTTGAAGAGATGGGGTGGGAAGTATGGCTCCTTAACCGCGGTAACAGAAACAGCGTCCTTCCAAAAGGGGTTCATCAGATAATAGCTGATATAAATGATGAAGAGAAGGTTCTTGAAGCTATCAAAGATCTGTATTTTGACTGCGTATGTGAATTTATAGGATTTACACCTGACCAGGTAGAAAGAGATTATCGCCTTTTCAAGGGTAAGACAAGACAGTACATATATACAAGTTCAGCTTCAGCTTATCATAAGCCATCTGCAAGCTATATCATCACGGAAGGAACGACACTTGCTAATCCTCACTGGGAATATTCCAGAAACAAGATAGCATGCGAAGAATTCCTTATGAAGAAATATAGAGAAGAGGGATTCCCTGTAACAATAGTTCGTCCAAGTCATACCTATGATGAAAGAAGCATTCCGCTTGG